>NZ_LBJW01000106.1:0-261523 GCF_028128865.1 Bradyrhizobium sp. CCBAU 11357
GCCGCCGCCGCCACCACCTCCGGTCGCCCGACCGGCGCCGCCGCCGATGGCCGCAGCGCCGCATCCGCCTCCGCGGCCGGCCGGCCCGCCACCGAAGAGCTGCCCGCCCGGCCAGCCAAAGTGTTAGGAGGCTCAAGGGGCAGGGGACGCTCGGAAGCGAGCGCAGCCTAGAGGCGTCCCCTAAGGCCCGTTATTTCCTTGCTTCTGGCCGAAATGGCGCTATATAGCGCGCCATCTCACACGGAAACATGGCTCACAAGGCCGTCCGGTGGCAACCGGGGCGAGAACGCTCCGTTTTGCTCACACGTTTCCGGAGGAACCAACCGGAGAACTAGAACGATGGCACTACCCGATTTCACTATGCGTCAGCTGCTGGAAGCTGGCGTGCACTTTGGTCACCAATCGCACCGCTGGAATCCGAAAATGGCTCCGTTCATTTTCGGCACCCGCAACAACATCCACATCGTTGACCTCGCCCAGACCGTGCCGATGCTGCACCAGGCCCTCCAGGCCGTCAGCGACACGGTGGCCAAGGGCGGCCGCATCCTGTTCGTCGGCACCAAGCGCCAGGCCCAGGACGGCGTTGCCGATGCGGCCAAGCGCTGCGCGCAGTATTTCGTCAATTCGCGCTGGCTCGGCGGCACGCTGACCAACTGGAAGACGATCTCGGCCTCGATCAAGCGCCTGCGTCACCTCGACGACGTGCTCTCGGGCGGCGAAGCCAATTCCTACACGAAGAAGGAGCGCCTGACGCTGCAGCGCGAGCGCGACAAGCTCGACCGCTCGCTCGGCGGCATCAAGGACATGGGCGGTCTGCCCGACCTGATCTTCGTGATCGACACCAACAAGGAAGACATCGCGATCCAGGAGGCTCAGCGCCTCAACATCCCGGTCGCCGCGATCGTCGACACCAATTCGGACCCCAAGGGCATCACCTATGTGGTCCCCGGCAATGACGACGCCGGCCGTGCCATCTCGCTGTACTGCGATCTGATCGCGCGTGCGGCGATCGACGGCATCTCGCGTGCCCAGGGCGATTCGGGCATCGACATCGGTGCGTCGGCCAAGCCGCTCGCCGAAGAGCTGCCGGCGGCGTCCTCGAGCGGTTTCCAGGGCCTTGCGGGTCCGCGCGGCACCGCCGACGACCTCAAGAAGCTCCCGGGCGTGTCGGGTGCGATCGAGAAGAAGTTCAACGATCTCGGTATCTTCCACTACTGGCAGCTCGCCGAGCTCGACCACGACACCGCCCACACGATCGGCGAAGAAGTCGGTCTGCCGAGCCGCGCGGATGCCTGGGTGGCCAAGGCCAAGGCGCTGACCGCGGAAGCGGAATAGTCAAAAAGAGCGATGGGTTGGCCGGATAGGATCCGGCCACCATTTCAGTTGACGCGACTTCCTGAGATGGACCGCGGCGGGGCGATTTGATGCCGCGCCGCGGCAAACCAGCAGGCACAAAGGATTTTCAACGATGGCAACGATCACAGCTGCGATGGTCAAGGACCTGCGCGAATCGACCGGCGCAGGCATGATGGACTGCAAGGCCGCGCTCACCGAAAACGACGGCAACATGGAAGCTGCGCAGGACTGGCTGCGCAAGAAGGGTCTGTCCAAGGCTGCCAAGAAGTCGGGCCGCGTCGCGGCCGAGGGCCTGATCGGCGCACTCACCAAGGGCACCAAGGGCGTCGTGGTCGAGGTCAATTCCGAGACCGACTTCGTCGCTCGCAACGGCCAGTTCCAGGGCCTGGTCAAGATGATCGCGCAGGTCGCGTTCGACGTCGGCGCCGACGTCGAGAAGATCAAGGCCGCCAAGGTCGGCGACGTCACGATCGAAACCGCCATCAATGATGCGATCGCCACCATCGGCGAGAACATGACGCTGCGCCGCGCCGCCCAGCTGGAAGTGAAGCAGGGCGTGGTGTCGCACTACATCCACGGGGCCGTCATCGAGGGCGCCGGCAAGATGGGCGTGATCGTGGCGCTGGAATCGCCGGGCAAGGCTGACGAGCTCGCAGCGCTCGGCCGCCAGATCGCGATGCACGTCGCGGCTGCCAACCCCCTGGCGCTCGACCCGTCCGGCCTCGATCCGGCCGTGGTCAAGCGCGAGAAGGACGTGCTGGCCGACAAGTACCGTCAGCAGGGCAAGCCGGAGAACGTGATTGAGAAGATCGTCGAGTCCGGCCTCAAGACCTACTACAAGGAAGTCTGCCTGCTCGAGCAGGCCTTCATCCACGACACCGGCAAGTCGGTGGCGCAGGCGGTGAAGGAGGCCGAGGGCAAGGTCGGCGGCGCTGTGAAGATCGCCGGCTTTGTGCGCTATGCTCTCGGCGAGGGAATCGAGAAGCAGGAAAGCGACTTCGCGGCCGAGGTCGCCGCGGCCAGCGGCAAGAAGTAAGCGCCGGAACGTTCCTTCCGGCGTGCCGCCGGAAGCGGCGCCCGGACAAGGAAAGTGCTCATGACTGATCCGGTCTATCGTCGCGTCGTGATCAAGCTGTCCGGCGAATATCTCGCGGGACAGCAAGGCTTTGGCATCGATCAGCCGACCGTCGACCGGGTTGCGGACGATCTGATCGCGGCCCGCCATCTCGGCACCGAGGTCGCGGTCGTGATCGGCGGCGGCAACATGGTCCGCGGCGTCGAGGTCTCATCCCGCGGGGTGTCGCGCACCACCGGCGATACCATGGGTATGCTCGCCACCATGATGAACTGCCTCGCGCTGGAAGCGGCGATCGAGCGCAAGGGCACGCCGGCACGGACGCTGTCGGCCTTCGTCATGCCCGAGATTTCCGAGCTGTTCACCCGCACCGCGGCACACAGATACCTGGCCGACGGCCGCATTGTGCTGCTTGGCGGCGGGACCGGCAATCCGTTCTTCACCACCGACACGACGGCGGTGCTGCGGGCCGCCGAGATCGGCGCGCAGGCGGTCCTGAAGGCGACCAATGTCGACGGGGTCTACTCGGCCGATCCGAAGAAGGATCCGACCGCCACGCGGTTCGACCGCCTGACGCATTCGCAGGCGATCGAGGGCGGCTACAAGGTGATGGATGCGACCGCCTTCGCGCTTGCCCGCGAGACATCGCTGCCTATCATCGTATTCTCGATCGCGGAGCCGGGCTCGATCGGCGCGATTCTGCGTGGCGTCGGCCACGGAACCATCGTCGCCGGCTGACGGCTCATCTGGCGCGCCCGAAAGGGAACGGCGCGGAGCGGTCGCCGGGATTTTGAAGGAGAAAACGTGATGGCCACGGGTAATTTCGACCTCAACGAAGTGAAGCGCCGCATGCAGGGCGCCGTCGCCTCGCTCAAGCACGAGCTCGGCGGCCTGCGCACGGGACGCGCCTCGGCCTCGATGCTCGATCCGGTGCAGGTCGAGGCCTATGGCAGCCACATGCCGCTCAATCAGCTCGCCACCGTCAGCGTGCCGGAGCCGCGGCTGATCTCGGTTCAGGTCTGGGACAAGTCGATGGTCAAGGCTGTCGAGAAGGCGATCGTCGATTCCAATCTCGGCCTGTCGCCGGCGACCGAGGGCCAGGTGCTGCGCCTGCGCATTCCCGAGCTCAACGAGGAGCGCCGCAAGGAGCTGGTGAAGGTCGCGCACAAATATGCCGAAGCCGCCAAGGTCGCCGCGCGCCATGTCCGCCGTGACGGTCTCGACGTGCTCAAGAAGCTCGAGAAGAATCACGAGATGTCGGAGGACGATCAGAAGCGTCACGCCGACGAGGTGCAGAAGGCGACCGACGGCACCATCGCCGAGATCGACCAGTTGCTGGCCGCCAAGGAAAAAGAAATCCTCACCGTTTAAGGCATCGCCTTCATGTCCAACGCCACCGCGCCCGCAACGGAAGGACCCGACCGGTCCGAGGCGCCTGCGCATGTCGCCATCATCATGGACGGCAACGGGCGTTGGGCGGCCGCGCGCGGTCTGCCGCGCGCGGAAGGGCATCGTCGCGGCGTGGACGCATTGCGCCGTGTGGTGCGCGCCTCGCACGAGCTCGGCATCCGCTATCTCACCATCTTCTCGTTCTCTTCGGAGAACTGGTCGCGTCCGGCGAGCGAGATCGGCGACCTGTTCGGCCTGCTGCGGCGCTTCATCCGCAACGATCTGGCGAGCCTGCATCGCGACGGCGTCAAGGTCCGCATCATCGGCGAGCGCGAGGGGCTCGAGAGCGACATCTGCGCTTTGCTGAACGAGGCCGAGGAGCTGACGCGCGACAATACGCGACTGACGCTCGTCGTCGCCTTCAATTACGGCTCGCGGCAGGAGATCGCGAAGGCGGCGCGGAAACTCGCCCGCGAGGTCGCCGAGGGCAGGCGGGATCCTGCCACGATCGACGCCGAGACGCTTGGCGCGCATCTCGACGCGCCCGACATCCCCGATCCCGATCTCATCATCCGCACCAGCGGCGAGCAGCGCCTGTCGAACTTCCTGATGTGGCAGGCCGCCTATAGCGAGCTCGTGTTCGCGCCGATCCATTGGCCCGACTTCGACAAGGCGGCGCTGGAAAGCGCGATTGCCGAATTTGCCAGGCGCGAGCGCCGTTTCGGCGGCCTGGTTGCGAAGACCGCCTCGTGAACGAACCCGATTCTGCACCGGTGGGCGCCAAGCCTGCCCCGAGCAATCTGGTGATGCGGGTGCTCGCAGCGCTGGTGCTGGCGCCGCTGACCATTGCGATCGCCTATGCCGGCGGCTGGCTGTGGGCGCTTCTCGTCACCCTGGTCTCGATCGGGCTGTTTGCCGAATGGCTGATGGTGGTGGGCGCAGGATCGGCCGCGCTGACCGGGGCGGGGACGGTCGTGATCGCCATGATGGGAGCCTCCGTCGCTTTCGGCGCGCTCAAAACCTCCGTCGTCACCGGCCTGATCGGCGGCGCGATCGTGACGCTGATCGCGCGGGGCAAGTTCTTGTGGGCGGCCAGCGGATTTGCCTATGCGGCGGCGGCGCTGCTGGCCTCGATCCTGGTGCGGAAGGATCTCGTCAACGGCTTCTCCGCGCTGATGTTCGTGCTGCTGGTGGTCTGGGCGACCGACATCGGCGGCTATTTCGCCGGACGCAGCATTGGCGGTCCGAAATTATGGCCGCGCGTGAGCCCGAAAAAGACCTGGGCCGGCGCGCTCGGCGGTTTTGCGGCGAGCCTGGCGGTCGCGGCCGGCTTTGCCGCCTGCGGGATCGGAAAAGTAGTTCCACTGCTGCTCGTCGGCGCCGTCCTGTCGGTGGTGTCGCAGCTCGGCGATCTCTTCGAATCCGCCGTGAAGCGGCGCTTCGGTGTCAAAGATTCCAGTCACTTAATTCCCGGCCATGGCGGACTACTGGACCGCCTGGACGGTTTTGTCGCCGCCATCCTGGCGGCATGGATTATCGGCTTTCTCCGCCATGGTGTGCATAGCGCCGGAAGCGGTCTTATGGTTTGGTGAGGATATGAGCGCCGTTCCCTTGCGTAACAACAGGCTTGCTGCGTCTGACATTCGCAGCGTCACAGTCCTCGGTGCCACCGGCTCGATCGGCGACAGCACGATGGACCTCCTGCGTGCCTCGCCCGAGCGCTACCGTGTCGAGGCGCTGACGGCAAACGGCAATGTCGCGGCGCTGGCCAAGCTCGCCAAGGAATTCAACGCGCGCTATGTCGCGATCGCGGACACCACCAAGCTCGCCGAGCTCAAGGACGCGCTGGCGGGCACCAGCACCGAATGCGGCGCCGGCGAAAGTGCGGTGATCGAGGCCGGCGCGCGCCCAGCGGACTGGGTGATGGCGGCGGTGAGCGGCGCTGCCGGGCTGAAGCCGGCGCTTGCCGCGGTCGATCGCGGCGCGCATGTCGCGCTCGCCAACAAGGAGTGCCTGGTCTGCGCCGGCGACTTCTTCATGCAGCGCGCGGCAAAAGCGGGCGCCTGCATCCTGCCGGCCGATTCCGAGCACAACGCGCTGTTCCAGGCACTGAGCTCAGGCAATCGCGACGAGCTCGTCCGCGTCATCATCACGGCCTCCGGCGGTCCGTTCCGGACCTGGAAGCCTGCAGACATCGAGCAGGCGACGCTCGAGCAGGCCCTGAAGCATCCGAACTGGAGCATGGGCCAGAAGATCACGATCGATTCGGCCTCGATGATGAACAAGGGCCTTGAAGTGATCGAGGCGTCCTATCTGTTCGCGCTCTCGCCGGACGAGATCGACGTGCTGGTTCATCCGCAGTCGATCATCCACGGCATGGTCGAGTTTTCCGACTGCTCGGTCGTGGCCCAGCTCGGCGCGCCCGACATGAGGACGCCGATCGCCCATTGCCTCGGCTGGCCCGATCGCATCAAGGGCCCGGCCGCCAAGCTCGACCTTGCCAAGATCGGCCAGCTGACCTTCGAGGCGCCGGACTTCGAGCGCTTCCCCGGATTGCGGCTGGCCTACGAATCGCTCCGGACCGGGAAGGGCGCGACAACCGTCTACAACGCGGCCAACGAGGTTGCGGTCGCCGCCTTCATTGCCGGCAAGATCCGGTTCGGCGCGATTGCCCGGCTGGTCGAGGCGACGCTCGAGGATTGGATCAAGGGCGGCAACCAGGCGCCCCTGATGTCGGCGGACGATGCAATCGCTGTTGACCATGTTGCGCGAAATAGGGCCGCCGCCCTATTGCCTCAAATTGCCTTAAAGGCATCCTAGTTGGTTCGGGACCAGGGCCTTGCGGCGCTGGGTGAGGGAATTCGATGATCGACTTTTTCGTCCATAGTTTCAATACGTTGAGCCATGGGCTCCTCGGCTACGCGGTTCCCTTCCTGTTCGTCCTGACCATCGTCGTGTTCTTCCACGAGCTCGGCCATTTCCTGGTCGCGCGCTGGGCCGGCGTGCGCGTGTTAACCTTTTCGCTCGGCTTTGGCCCCGAGCTGGTCGGCTTCAACGACCGCCATGGCACCCGCTGGAAGATTTCGGCGATCCCGCTCGGCGGCTACGTCAAGTTCTTCGGCGACGAGAGCGAGGCCTCGACCCCGTCGGCCCAGACGCTGGCGGCCATGACGGCCGAGGAGCGCGCCGGCAGCTTCCACCACAAGAAGGTCGGCCCCCGGGCGGCGATCGTTGCGGCCGGGCCGATCGCCAATTTCATCCTGGGCGCGCTGATCTTCGCCGGAATGGCCCTCTATTACGGTAAGCCGAGCACGATCGCCCGGGTCGACGGGGTCGTCGCCGACGGCGCGGCGGCTGCGGCCGGCTTCAAGGTCGGCGACGTCGTCGTCCAGATCGACGGCAAGCCGATCGAGAGCTTTGCCGACATGCAGCGAATCGTTGCGATGAACGCCGGTTCGGCGCTTACCTTCCAGGTGAAGCGCGACGGTGCCATCGTCTCGCTGACCGCGACCCCGGCGCTGCTGGAGCGCAAGGACCCGTTCGGCAACAGCCACCGTCTCGGCGTTCTCGGCGTCGAGCACAAGTCGCAGGCCGGGGAGGCCTCGACCACCCCGGTCGGCGTCGGTGAAGCGCTCAAGATCGGCGTCGAGCAGGTCTGGTTCATCATCACCAGCACCTTCAAGTTCCTGGGCTCCCTCTTCGTCGGCCAGGGCAATCCGAACGAGGTCAGCGGAGTCCTGGGAATCGCGAAAATGTCGGGGCAGGCGGCCAGCGCCGGGTTCCAGTTCGTGATCAATCTCTGCGCGGTGCTGTCGGTCTCGATCGGCCTTTTGAACCTGTTCCCGATTCCGCTGCTCGATGGCGGCCACCTGATGTTCTATGCGGCCGAGGTGGTTCGGGGTCGGCCCCTGTCCGAGCGGACCCAGGAAATGGGGTTCCGAATCGGCCTTGGCCTCGTGCTGATGTTGATGGTGTTCGCGACCTACAACGACATCCTGCGGATGGCGGCTTCCTGATAGGGGCTTTTTTGTGGCGTTGCTGTTGAGCAACGTCTTGGAATGAAATTGAAATTACGGCGCTTTCGGCCGTTTGCGGCGTCGGCGAAATTGGCTACAAGCGGCCTGAACTTGGGGAATCTCCGGACCGGCGTTGGGGTTGGGTCTGGCACGGAATGATAAGGGCGCGTTGCGCGATGAAGTTTGGACTGCGACTCCGGGGGGGCTTGATCGCAACCCTGATCTTGTTCGGCGCGCCGGTGGTTGCCCCGGTTGGGGCTGTTTTCGTGTCTTCGTCTGCGCTCGCTCAGACCGTTCAGTCGATTTCCGTCGAAGGGAATCGCCGCGTCGAGGTGGAGACGATCCGCTCCTATTTCAAGCCGGGCCCGGGCGGCCGGCTGGATCAGGCCGCCATCGACGACGGCCTCAAGGCGTTGATCGAGACCGGCCTGTTCCAGGACGTCAGGATCAACCGCGGTTCCGGCGGCCAGCTGATCGTCTCCGTGGTGGAAAACCCGGTGATCGGCCGCATCGCCTTCGAGGGCAACAAGAAGATCAAGGACGAGCAGCTCACCGCTGAAGTCCAGTCCAAGGCACGCGGCACCTTCTCCCGCGCCATGGTGCAGTCGGACACGCTCCGAATCGCCGAAATCTATCGCCGCTCCGGCCGCTACGACGTGCGCGTCACGCCCGAGATCATCGAGCAGCCGAATAATCGCGTCGACCTGATCTTCACGGTCGAGGAGGGCGTCAAGACCGGCGTCCGGTCGATCGAGTTCGTCGGCAACAATGCCTTCTCGTCCTACCGCCTTCGCGACGTGATCAAGACGCGCGAAACGAATCTGCTGAGCTTTCTCGGCAGCGGTGACGTCTACGATCCCGATCGCGTCGAAGCCGATCGCGATCTGATCCGCCGATTCTATCTCAAGAACGGCTTCGCCGACGTGCAGGTCGTCGCGGCGCTCACCGAGTACGATCCGGAGAAGAAGGGCTTCAACGTCACCTTCAAGATCGAGGAAGGTCAGCAATACCGCGTCGGCTCGGTCGATTTCCGCACCAGCATTCCGAACTTCGATCCGAGCTCGATGCGCGGCTATTCGCGCATCAATGTCGGCTCGCTCTACAACGTCGAATTGGTCGAGAAGTCGGTCGAGGAGATGCAGATCGAGGCCTCCCGGCGCGGCTATGCCTTCGCCGTGGTCCGGCCCGGCGGCGACCGCAACTTCGAAGCGCACACCGTGTCCGTCGTGTTCAACGTCGACGAGGGCCCGCGCACCTATATCGAGCGCATCAACCTGCGCGGCAACACCCGCACGCGCGACTACGTGATCCGCCGCGAGTTCGACATCTCGGAAGGCGACGCCTACAACCGCGCGCTGGTCGACCGTGCCGAGCGGCGCCTGAAGAACCTCGACTATTTCAAGAGCGTGAAGATCACGACCGAGCCGGGCTCGTCGAGCGACCGCGTCATCCTGATCGTCGACATGGAAGAGAAATCGACCGGCGACTTCTCGGTCTCGGGCGGTTACTCCACCACCGACGGCGCGCTGGCCGAAGTCTCGATCTCGGAGCGCAACCTGCTCGGTCGCGGCCTGTTCGCCAAGGCGTCGGTAACCTATGGTCAGTACGCCCGCGGCTACTCGCTGTCGTTCGTCGAGCCGTATCTGCTCGACTACCGCGTCGCGCTCGGCCTCGACCTCTATCAGCGTGAGCAGAAGTCCAACAGCTACATCTCTTACGGCACCAAGACGCTCGGCTTCTCGCCGCGACTCGGCTTCTCCTTGCGTGAAGATCTCTCGCTCCAGGTGCGCTACTCGATCTATCGGCAAGAGATCACGCTGCCGAGCTACTTGGCCAACTGTAACAACGACCCGCTGTCATCGGCATTCAACCCCAGTCCGGCCTACTCGGCGGCGACGGGTACGCCCTTGGCTGCATCCACCAACGGCCTCGGCTGCTACAACGATGGCGAAGCCTCGCTGCCGGTCCGCAAGGAGTTGGCCAACGGCAAGACTCTGACCTCGGCGCTCGGCTACACGCTGACCTACAACACGCTGGACAACAACAAGAACCCGACCGATGGTCTGCTCGTCGACTTCCGGCAGGACTTCGCCGGCGTCGGCGGCGACGTCTCCTATCTGAAGTCGGTGGTCGACGCGAAGTACTACACGCCGCTCGTCTCCGACATCGTCGGCCTCGTCCGCCTGCAAGGCGGCATGCTGAACAAGATCGGCAGCGATTTGCGCATGCTCGACCACTTCCAGATGGGCCCGAACCTCGTTCGTGGCTTTGCCCCGAACGGCATCGGTCCGCGCGACTTGAACCCCTTCGGCACGCAGGATGCGCTCGGCGGCACCAAGTATTGGGGTGCTTCGCTCGAATTGCAGATGCCGTTCTGGTTCCTGCCCAAGGAAGTGGGTCTGAAGGGCGCGGTCTATGCCGACGCCGGCGGCCTCTACGACTACAAGGGACCGACGAGCTGGACCGCCACCAACGAGGTCAACGTGCCGGGCTGTATCCCGTCGTCCATCAATCCGAACAGCACCGGGACCTGCACCGGTCTCGTATATGACGACAGCAAGGTTGTTCGCTCGTCGGTCGGTGTCGGCGTGATCTGGCAGTCGCCGTTCGGACCGCTGCGCTTCGACTACGCCGTGCCGCTCAGCAAGGGCAAGTACGACCGAACGCAGGAGTTCCGGTTCGGCGGCGGCACCACGTTCTAGTTCGATCAGCACGGCACGATCCGGATCGCCGGAGCCGGTTTCCGAAAGGGATCGTGCCGATCCAAGACATGAGGCATGATGCGGCCTGACCGCTTCATGCCGAAGCCGGACCGCGACGGGGTGGAATGGCGCAGCCGACCTTCTTCACAAAGCCGCCTGCCGCAGCGTTGGCCGACATCGCCACGCTGACCAAGGCGCAGCTGGTCGACCCGGCGAGGGGCGGCCACGTCATCACGGGCCTTGCTTCGCTCGATGAAGCGGGCCCGATGCATTTGGCCTTTTTCGACAACCTCAAATATCTCGAGGAACTCAAAGCGACCCGCGCCGGGGCATGCCTGGTGAGCCCACGCTTCGAGGCCCAGGTGCCTGCCCACGTGGCCGTGCTGCGGGTGGCGCAGCCGTTCCGCGCCTTCGTCCGGATCGCGCGGGAATGGCACGCCGATGCGCTGCGGCCGCAATCCTGGTTCGGCATCGAGGGTGTTGCACCGTCCGCCATCATCGATCCCTCGGCCCGGCTCGAGGACGACGTCATCGTCGAGCCCCTGGCGGTCATCGGCCCGGACGTCGAGATCGGGAGCGGCACGGTGATCGGCGCCGGCGCGGTCATCGGCCCCGGCGTCAAGATCGGCCGGGACTGCAATGTCGGCGCCCGCACGGCCATCCAATGCGCGCTGATCGGCAACAACGTGCTGATCCATCCCGGCTGCTCGATCGGCCA
This sequence comes from Bradyrhizobium sp. CCBAU 11357, assembly GCF_028128865.1. Lineage (NCBI taxonomy): Bacteria > Pseudomonadati > Pseudomonadota > Alphaproteobacteria > Hyphomicrobiales > Nitrobacteraceae > Bradyrhizobium > Bradyrhizobium sp. CCBAU 11357. The sequence goes on from NZ_LBJW01000106.1 coordinate 11,257, forward strand.
GGACGGCTACGGCTTCATCTTCTTCGGCCCCGAGGGCCATCTGAAGGTCCCCCAGACCGGCCGCGTGCTGATCCAGAACGACGTGGAGGTCGGCGCCGGCACCACCATCGACCGCGGCTCCCTGCGCGACACCGTGATCGGGGAGGGCACCAAAATCGACAATCAGGTCCAGATCGGCCACAATGTGACGATCGGCCGGAATTGCCTGCTGGCGGCTCAGATCGGCCTCGCGGGCAGCCTGACGATCGGCGACAACGTGGCGCTGGGAGCGAAGGTTGGCATCAACAATCACCTCAAGATCGGCGATGGCGCCCAGGTTACCGCGATGAGCGGGGTCAAGGACGACATCCCGCCGAATGGCCGTTGGGGAGGCCTCTTTGCCAAGCCGACCAAGCAATGGTTCAAGGAGATCATGGCGGTGGAGCGCCTGGTGCGCGACAGCAAGGCCGATCCGAAGGACGAGGGACGGGAATGACGGCGGAATCACCTGTTAAGTTCGAGCTGGTGGACATCAATGCGATCCTCCAGACGCTGCCGCACCGCTTTCCGATGCTGCTGATCGACCGCGTGATCAACATCCGCGCCGATTACAGCGGCATCGGCATCAAGAACGTCACCTTCAACGAGCCGGCGTTCCAGGGGCATTTCCCCGAGCGTCCGGTCTATCCCGGCGTCATGATGATCGAGGCGATGGCGCAGACCGCGGGCGTGATCGGCATCAAGTCGGTCGAGGGCACCGAAAAGCCGCGGGCGGTCTATTTCCTCACCATCGACAAGTGCAAGTTTCGCAAGCCCGTGCTGCCGGGCGACACGATCGAGTATCACATGCGCTCGCTCGGCCGCCGCAAGGCCATGTGGTGGTTTCACGGCGACGCCAAGGTCAACGGGCAGGTCGTCGCCGAAGCCGACGTCGGCGCCATGCTGACCGATTGAGCGGCGCCGGGCGTCCGCCTCAGGTGCAATCGTAGCGGCTGCCGGGCGCCTCGCGGCTGATATTCCGGTTGAAGAACTGGCCCATGGACGGCGCGCCGAGGAGGCGCTCCACCGTGTCGGCCGTCACGCCGCAATAGCGGTGATAGGCGCCGTTGCTCGCGACAATCAGGTCCTGCTGCGCGCGATCGTAACAGACCCGCTGAAGCACCGTGCTGCGGGTGATGTCCCGGCACTCGAATGTCTGGAGATCGACCAGGCGGTGTTCGCCGGTCTCGACCGCCTCCGACACGATCGGTGTGCTCGCGAGCTGTGCCAACAGAAAAATCAGGGCCCTGACCACGATCGTTGAAGCTCCGCATGAAGCTAAAGCGCGATGAGATTTGGATGAATCGTCATCGCGCTTTAGGTTGTTGTTTGCGCATGATCTTTCCGGAAAACCGCTTCGCACTTTTCCGGATCATGCCGTGGCGACGGGACGGCAAGGCCGCCTCATCCGGCACTTGAAACACGGCGAGATGATACGTCACTGGACAGATCGGGCATAGTCGCGCTAACCAGCCGAAAACCGAGCGACTTCAATACATAACCAGACCTTCTTGACGAGTAAGATTGGCTTGATGAGCAAGATTGATCCCACCGCACGGATCGCGGACGGCGCCGTGATCGGCGCGGGCACCGAGATCGGACCCTATTGCATCATCGGCCCGAACGTCGTCATCGGCGCGAACTGCAAGCTGATCGGGCATGTGCAGGTCACGGCGCAGACCACGATCGGCGACGGCTGCACCATCTATCCGTTCGCTTCGCTGGGCACGCCGCCGCAGTCGCTCAGCTATCGTGGCGAGCTGACGCAGCTCAGGATCGGCGCGGGCTGCACCATCCGCGAATCCGTGACCATGAACGCGGGGACCGTCGGCGGCGGGGGCGTCACCTCGGTTGGCGAACGCGGCTATTTCATGAACTGCAGCCACGTCGGCCACGACTGCCATGTCGGCAACGACGTGATCTTCGCGACCTCGGCGACGCTTGGCGGCCATTGCGAGATCGGCGACTTCGTCTTCATCGGCGGCCTCTCCGCCGTGCATCAGTTCACCCGCATCGGAGCGCAGGTCATGGTCGGCGGCGTGTGTGGCGTACGCGACGACATCATTCCGTTCGGTCTCGTCAACGGGCAATATGCGGTGCTCGAAGGCCTCAATCTGATCGGCATGAAGCGTCGCAAGTTCACCAAGCAGCGGCTCGCCACCGTGCGCGCGTTCTACCAGAAGCTCTTCCATGGCCCCGGCACCTTCGCCGAGCGGCTGGAGGCGGCGCGGCCGCTCGCGGGCAAGGACCCTGCGATCGCCGAAATCCTCGACTTCATCGGCAAGGGCAAGCGCCCGCTCTGTCTTCCCGCCATCGCGAAGTGATCTTGGAGTGATCTTGGGATGGCCGCGGGCACGACATCGGCGGCTTTGCAGGTTTCGTCACCGGTCGGCATCGTCGCCGGCGGCGGCGCCATGCCGTTCGCGGTCGCCGAGTCGCTCGCCGCGCACGGCATCACGCCGGTGCTGTTTCCTCTGCGCGGGGCCTGCGATCCCGCGCGCGTGGAGAAGTTCCGCCATCGCTGGATCTCGGTCGGCCAGCTCGGCCGCGCGATGCGGCTGTTCCGCGAGGAAGGCTGCCGCGACCTGATCTTCATCGGCACATTGGTGCGGCCGTCGCTGTCCGAGATCCGGTTCGACATCAAGACGCTGCGCCTGCTCGGCAACGTCATCCGCGCCTTCCGCGGTGGCGACGATCATCTGCTGTCGGGTGTCGGACGCATCCTCGAGCAGGACGGCTTCCGCATGGTCGGCATCAAGGACGTCGCACCGGATCTCTTGATGCCCGAGGGCTGCATCGGCCGCGCCTGGCCGAGCGAGGCCAGCAAGACCGACATCGCGCGCGGTCGGGCGGTGCTGACCGCGCTCGGTCCGTTCGACATCGGCCAGGCTGCGGTCGTGATCGACGGGCATGTGGTGGCGGTCGAGGACATCGAGGGCACCGACGCGCTGCTCGCACGCGTCGCGCGGCTGCGCGAGGAGGGCCGCATCCGCGCCGCCACCGGACGCGGCGTGCTGGTGAAGGCGCCGAAGAGCGGCCAGGATCTGCGCTTCGACCTGCCGACGATCGGTCCGCGCACCATCGAGGGCGTCGCGGCCGCCGGCCTTGCCGGCATCGCCGTCATCGCGGGCAACACCATCGCCGCCGAGCCGCAGGCGATGATCGCGCTTGCCGATGCCAAATATCTCTTCGTCATCGGCCTGCCCGCGTGATGTCGCGTGATCCCAAGCGCAAGATCTTCCTGATCGCGACGGAGGAATCCGGCGACAGGCTCGGCAGCGCCTTGATGAAGGTGCTGCGCCAGCGCCTCGGCGACGGCGTGCAGTTCGTCGGCGTCGGCGGCCGCACCATGGCGCGCGAGGGCCTGGAATCGCTGTTTCCGATCGAGGAGCTGTCGATCGTCGGGTTTGCCGCGGTGGTGCAGCAATTGCCGAAGATCCTGCGGCTGATCCGCGAGACGGCCGATGCCGTGACCGAGGCCGCGCCCGACGTGCTCGTCATCATCGACAGCCCCGACTTTACGCATCGCGTCGCCCGCCGCGTGCGCTCGCGCAGTCCGGCGATCCCGATCGTCGATTACGTCTCGCCGCAGCTCTGGGCCTGGCGGCCGGGACGGGCGCGGACCATGCTCGGCTATGTCGACCATGTGCTTGGCCTGCTGCCGTTCGAGCCGGAGGAATACCGCAAGCTCGGCGGGCCGCCCTGCAGCTATGTCGGCCATCCCCTGATCGAGCAATTGGGCTCGCTGCGGCCGAGCGCGGAGGAGCAGAAGCGCCGCGACGGTAAGCCGCCGGTGCTGCTGGCGCTGCCCGGCAGCCGCCGCAGCGAGGTCAGGCATCATCTCGACGTGTTCGGCGCAACGCTCGGCCGCTTACGGGGTGAGGGCTGCGCGTTCGAATTGATGCTGCCGACCATGCCGCATCTCGAAGCCACCATCCGCGAGGGCGTCGCGAGCTGGCCGGTCAAGCCGCAGATCGTGATCGGCGAGAACGAGAGGCGAGCCGCCTTCCGCATCGCCCACGCCGCGCTGGCAAAATCCGGCACGGTGACGCTCGAGCTCGCGCTGTCAGGCATTCCGATGGTGACGGCCTATCGCGTCGGCGCCATCGAGGCCTTCATCCTGCGCCGCGCGATCCGCGTCTCCTCGGTGATCCTCGCCAATCTCGTGATCGGCAAGGATGTCATTCCGGAGTATTTGCAGGAGGAATGCACGCCGGAGCAGCTGGCGCCGGCGCTTCGGGACGTGCTGACGGAGTCTCCGCTGCGCCGGCAGCAGGTCGAGGCCTTTGCTCGCCTCGATCAGATCATGTCCACCGGTAACAAGTCGCCGAGCGTACTCGCCGCCGAAATCGTGCTCGCGACGATGCGGAAGAGTAGGCGAACGAGCTAAAAAAAGTGTTCAGCCCACGAACCTGGTTTGCAGGGTTTGCTGGTCCAGTTTTTCCGGTTTTGACAGTGGCGCGATCCGATGCGGATTGTCGCGGATCTCGACCATCTTGATCAATCTGGCATTCTCCAGCTCTTGAGGCTGAAAGCCGATCCCGCCCGTGCCCGCGAGCGCGAAGCAGTCCTCGAACTTCGTCACGCCATAGTCGGGCAAGCGATAAAGGTCGGTCGCATGCAGGACGGTTGGCCGCTCCGTGACCCACTCTGCCGTACGGCCTCGCGCCGGAAATTCGACCGGAAGCCCAATCGGGTAGGGAAGAGGAATCGTGGGCGCAAGGAGATCGACCGAAAGCGACTTTCCGCCTTGCGATTCATTCTTGATGAAAAAACGGACGTGGTCTTGCGCTATGACGGTCAGAACACACCTGACCTGGTTCCCCGGTTGCACCGGAAAGTTGGGGAGCGTCCACGGGCCAGTGTCGCGGTCACCGCGAAACCACCATTGAACCCATGCTTCCGCGGAAGGCGGGCCAACGCTGCCGTCAGCGGCAACCACGATCTTTTGCGTCGTCCCGATCTGCGGCAGCGAACTATCGAAGCGCCGATGACCATCGATCCCGATCCAGGTCGAACAGCGATAATCGCCCGGCGCAAGTGAGGGAGCGGTCGGCTCGGGGACCTGCCAGGCCCCCCACACCTGTGTGAACTGGGTGCCCTCCGTCGCCGCAATACACGCGCCCGACCAATTGAAGCTGGTTTCGTGACGGCCGGGATAGCCCGAGCCCAAACGGCCGCGGTTGACACGAAAGTCGGTGGCGGAGCCCGGGTAGATCATAGGCAGAACTTCGATAGGCTTGGAAAGAAGCCTGGCCCATAACGTCTCGGCCCTGCGCCCCGCGACCGGGGGCGGCTTGGGCGGAAGCCGGTAGAACTCGAGCTCCCGCGCATCGGCATTCAGCGCGTCGAAGTCCTTGGGCGGCGGTGGCGGTGGCAACAGTATCTGCCGACGCAGACCCGCGTTCAATTCGTCCCGCGTAGGAAGCCTGTGTTGCTCGACACCGCTCGCGCGCGCGCTCATGGCCACTCCCCCTGAGCAGCTGCGACCAAGTCATCATAACTTGGCACGGAGGTTTTGTTGTCCAAAATATGGAAGAGATCACTGGCCAATTGAACGCCGGCGTCCGTGTCATTCTGGTAATGGAGACCGGCGATCTGGCGGTTTCGCGCGATACGACGGGCAAGAATGGTGAGATCATTCGCCATCGGCTTCACCGACGCAGGTAACACCGGCTCGAGGCAGAGCGCGACCAAATGCGCCTGAGTCGCGTGCCCGCTCGGATAGGAGGCGTGGCCGGGAACCTGAATCGGCGGCAACAGCGCGGGGCAGATTTGCGAGGGTCGTGGCCGCTTGTAGTAGGCTTTCCAATGCATCGCGACCTGGAGCGCGATCAGACTTGCCGTCGTGATCACGCGGCAGGTGTTTGGATGCGAGTTCGGCGTGACGTTGAGAAGGGCCATGAAGTAGCTCAGAAACTCGTCGTTCTGCGCAAAAATCTCGCCGAGCGCGTCCGCCCGCTCATCTTTGGCCATCGTCACGAGCGCGTCGATCTCAGCTCCGGTGTTCGCATAGTTTGGTTGGGCAACCGTGATCGTGCTCCACCCGCCGTGAATGGCGAATTCGGCCAGCAGCCGCCAGGCGTACCAGTCCGGGGGCCAGCTCCGGTCCGGAAACTCGGTGACGGTGGTGCGGTTGGTGCTGACGCCCGTTTCCGTAATGAACGGCAGGTCCACGCGATCCGGAAAGATCCAGCCGCCGCCGCCCGAGCCTGCATTGGCGACGTTTCCCGCATTCCCAGCGTTACCTGCGTTTCCCGCATTCCCGGCGTTGCCTGCCATCGCAGCCTCCCAATGATTTGCCGCCTATCGCTTGCTTAAAACTCAGTCTGGAAATCCTGCCGCCTTGAGCCGCTGTCGAAGATTGTCGCGGGTGGCCGCGTTGAGCGGCGTGCGGTCCGCCCAGGCCTGTAAATGGAAATTCGGATCGATCAGCATATGGCGTTCCGCGATCTGGCGCGCGTCCACAAATTTTCCGATGGCCACCAGGCTGGCTGCGAGGATGCGGAAGTTCGAGGTGAAACGCTCATTATGCTTCGCCGCTCGCCAACCCCAGGCGGCCGCTTCGTCGAAATTGCCGTTGATGTAGTGCGCCTGGGAAAGCAGGTGCTCGTGCCAGAACACGTGTGAATCCAGGGGCGACAAGCGCAGGCCGTGTTCGGCGCGCAAGACCGCGGTTGGGCCCTCGCCCAGATAGCCGCAGGTCGCACTGCTCATCGTCCACGCCATGGCCGAATTGGGACCGACCGTGATCGCCCGGTCCAACAGGCGGGTTGCTGTCTCGAAATCCTTGAACAGATACGAATGCACGTGACCGTCGATTGCCAGAGCGAGCGCATCGTTGCCATCGCGCTCGATTGCCTTGGACGCATTGCGCGACGCCTCCATGCTATCGGCAGCGGCGTCGGTGGACCAGCCCTGGCCGACCCTGAACATGTACCAGTATGCGAGGTATGAGTAGGCCGGCGCATAGTTGGGGTCATGCGTGACGGCCTGCTGCAGCAATCCGCGCGCCCGCGAGAACGAGTCGTAGTCCATACGGTATAGATAGCTCAGCGCCTGGAGAACCAGATCGTAGGCCGTCAAATTCTGCGGATGCTTGCGCAGAGCCCGTGCACGCTCCCACTCGCGAACATGTGGCGCGATGGTCGTGACCACGCGCGTCGAGATTTGCTCCTGCAGTGCGAACAGCTCGCTGAGCTCGCCTTCATGACGATCGGAGTAGATGATGTTGCCCGACTCGGTGTCATTGAGCTCGGTATTGATACGCAGCCGCCCGCCGGAGCGGCGAACGCTGCCGTAGAGCACATAGCGCACGCCCAGCTCGCGACCGATGGCGCGGACATCGATGATCTCGCTGCCATAACCCAGCGTCGACCCGCGCGATATCACGAACAGCTCCTTCAGCGCGGAGAGCGCGTGAATGATTTCGTCGACAATTCCTTCGGCAAAATAGGCATCATCCTGACTGGCAAGATTGCGGAATGGCAGAACGACAACGGATGGACGTCCCTGCGCTCTGACCGGACTATCTGCCACCGGATGCGGTGAACGATCGATGCGCAGCCCGAAGGCTTTGACGGGGCGCGACAGATTCCGCAGATGCAGATCGCCGAAGTCGACGACGGAGACGCCGGCCTGCTCACTGATCTGATCCGCGACGGCACCTGAGACGACGATGCCGCCGGGCTCGGAGTAGGTCTGAAGCCGAGCGGCGATGTTCACCCCATCGCCATAAATATCCTCACGTTCAAAGATCGCATCGGCAACGTTGATCCCCATCCGGAGACTGATGAACCGATGTTCCGGTTCTTCCGCCGACATCGCATTGGCGCCGTGCTGAATTGCAAGCGCACATCGGGAGGCATCATTTGCGCTGTCAAACACGGCAAGAAAACCGTCTCCGGTGTTCTTGATCACCTGGCCCCTGTACTTCGCGATCGTCGGGTCGATAGTGGTTGCGCGCAGCAAGAGGACCCGCTTGTGGGTATCTTCCTCGTCCGCTTCCATTAATCGGCTGTAACCCACGATGTCGGCCGCGAGCACGGCCACCAGCTTGCGTTGACCAGGAACAACCTCTCGCGAGGCGTCCGGCCCTACAATCGGGTCGAGTCTCGGGCTGGCATCGGGTTCACGGGGGGAGGCCATAGTTGAATCCGTGGTCACTCTGATGCGTGGGTCCGTACCGCCGTTGGGACGCTGTTCCCTTAACTAAGCCTGTTTTTCCAGGTTTCACAAGCCGCGGTTGTTTCGCGCAAACAGATCAATCCTCGTTTTCGCAACCAGCCCGTGAACAACGGTCGAGGGACAGGTCCGGGGTATGTCGGCGAAAACGGCACCGGCCTACGGCGCTTAAGACACGGTACCGTCGATGCCAACCCGGCTCCTCTCGGCAGGTGTGGGTGAGAGCCCTGCGTGCATGCCGGAGAAGCTGGCACCGGCGATCTCCGCGCTGCTGACGAATTCGCCGGTCCCCCGCGAGCAGGTCGAGGCCTTCGCAAAGATCAATCGGATCATGTCGACCGGCAACACATCGCCGAACGTGCTCGCCGCCGACATCGTGCTCGCAACGATGCGCCAGGGCCGACGAACGAGCTAGGATATCTCTATGAACGTCTGCTTGCGACGGCTCAACGGAAGCCATTCGGCTTGGCCGCGACCGGCGGCTTGGGACACGAAGCGGACGATCAGGCGCGTTGGTGGCGCCAAGCATGCCGCTTACTCAGCAGCTTTCGCGTGAGCTGCCCTCCAAAGACCGGCTGCCAAGAAACGCAACAGCGAAGCCGTGAGTGACGCTGAAGCGCCGTGGATCACCCCTGTTCCGAAGGCAGACTAAAGTGAAACACGGCCCCCCGTGGTTCATTCGCACCGGTCCAAAGTCGACCTCCGTGCGCCTCGATGATCGATCGGCAAATCGACAAGCCCATGCCGGTCCCGTCCGGCTTGGTGGTGTAGAAGGGCTCGAACAGGCGGTCAACGATTGCGACGTCAAGTCCAGGTCCGGTATCCCGTATGGCGACAACGACGAGATTTGATGCATCTGCGGCCGTGCTGATCCGCAGCTCTCGTCCGCCAACGTCGACGCAGTTCATGGCCTCGATCGCGTTGAGGATCAAATTGAGAACCACCTGTTGCAGCTGAACGCGATAGCCCTTCACGAGCGGCAAGCCCGAAGCGAGGTCGGTCTGAATCGAGACATCATGTTTGATCAGCTCGCTACGGGCTATGGTGATCACGTCCAGGATTGCACCATTGACATCGACGCTCTCCTTCGGCGCCGGAGCTTTCTTGATCAAGGAACGGATCCAACTGATGATCTCGCCGCCCCGCTTGGCTTCTGCAACAATGGAGATGAGCGCCTGCTGTGCCTTTTCGAAATTCGGAGATTGTGTTCCCAGCCAGTTCAGTGCGGCCTCTGCGTTGCAGAGCACCGCGGTGATTGGTTGGCTTAATTCGTGTGTCACCGAAGCCGTGACCTGGCCCATTGCCGCCGCGCGATTGGCGTGTGTCAGTTCAGCCTGCATCTCGCGCAACGCCTCGGCGGTTCGCTTGCGTTCGGTGATGTCGCGGCTGAGGCAAATGATTCGTGACTGTCCGCCTATGCAGAATTCCCGCATGCGAACTTCGACGGGAAACACAGTGCCGTCCTTTCGGAAATAGCGCCTCTCGAGCGTAGCGATGCCGCCGGCCTTGAGACGCTCGCGGTTGCGACGCCAAATCGTTTCATCCATCTCAAGATCGAACAAGGCCGCACTTGCCCCAACCAGTTCGGTCCGGCTGTAGCCCAGACTTTCGCAGGCATTCCGATTTACATCGAGAACGCGACCATCTTCACTGTGCAGCATGAACGTATCGGTCGCGTGGTCCACGAAGGTACGGAAACGGGCCTCGCTCTCGATCAGCGCCTGTTCGGCGCGCTTGCGCTCCGTGATGTGGCGCCCTACACCGCGGTAACCCACGAAGTTCCCTGTCTTGTCGAAGATGGGCAGCCCAGAGACGGAAATATAGCGCTTGCCGCCGTCGGGCGTCGGCCGCGCGAGCTCGAAATCGCGAAACGGGAGGTGAGCGTCGAGTATCTCCCGGTGTTTGCGCCAGCCATCTGCGTCAGGTTCGAGATACGGGACCTCCCATCGTGTCCTGCCGATCTCGGAGACGGGCGGCTCGGGAAGCGTCTCGGCGAACTCCTGGCGGACGAAGCGATGCTGCGCGTCCGTTTCCCAGTACACATCAAAAGAGAATTGCACCAGCGTGCGAAAGCGCTCCTCGCTCTCGCGCAGTGCCTCCTCGGGGCGCTTGCGCTCACTCGACATCGAGCGCGACCGGCGGCGCTTGAATCGGATGTTGCATGATCATCTCTTGCCACGCGTAATGGATCAATCGACAGATTTCTCGTACCGGATTGCGTCCCCCGGAGTCGTCCAAGATCGATCAAGAATATGCCTTTGGCGACTATACTCCCGTATACAGGCCCTCTCTATAGCGACATGACGCGGGACCGCGCTCGCCGAAGGGCGCTTGTAACCAGTCCAGGCCTAAGCTGGGGCCGGAATTCCGCAGCGCAGCAGTCTCCCGCCTTGTTGAGTTGTGCTATCATTTTGGTCAGCGTGCGGAGGCATGGCAGTGAGGCGACGCGAGCTCATTACTCTGCTGTGCGGCGCGGCGGTCTCGCCGCTGGCGGCGCGCGCGCAGCAAGCGGCGAGACCGCCGCTGCTGGCGATGTTCCATCCGGCAATCCCCCCGACGCTTCTGACTGAAACGGGCGGGGGCAGCGCATGGCGTGCCTTCTTCGGTGAGTTGCGCCGTTTGGGTTACGTAGAAGGACAAAGTCTGATCATCGAGCGCTACTGGGCCGAGGGGCGCCACGACCGTTATGCCGACGTGGTCCGTGAAATCGTGACTCGCAATCCGCATGTCATCGTCACCGGAACGAATCCCGTCGTAACCATGTTCAAGGCGGCGACCAGTACGATACCGATTGTTGCTTTCATGCTGGACCCGCTGCAGGCGGGGCTGGTGACCAATCTGCAGCGGCCCGGCGGCAACCTCACCGGCATCACGCTTGATGCCGGCATCGAGATCTGGGGCAAACGGCTGGAGTTCTTGAAAGAAGCCATTCCTTCGATGCAGAAGGCCGTATTTCTGGGGATGCGCGGCGGATGGGAAGGGTCTGTCGGCCAAGTCTTGCGAAATGCCTCCGCGCGTCTGGGAATCTCACTTACTTTTGTCTTCCCGCAGGAGGGGAAACCGTCGGAGATTGAGCGTGTCTTCGATGCGATCTCGGAGCAACGGCCGGATGCCGTGCTGGTGAGCGGAGAGGGCGATCTTTACGCCAACCGCCAGCTCATCGCCGAGCTCGCCATGAAAAAACGCCTGCCGACGATATGTCCGTACCGCGATTACGTCGAAGCCGGCGTACTGATGGGCTACGCTCTCGATCTCTCGGAGCTGTTCAGGCACTTGGCCGATGACGTGCACAAAGTCCTGAAAGGTGCCAAACCGGGTGACATTCCGATTTATCAGGCGACCAGATTTGAACTCCTCATCAATCTGAAGACGGCAAAGGCATTCGCCATGACCCTTCCCCCGGCGCTGCTTGCCCGCGCCGACGAGGTGATCGAATAATTTTGCTATTGATGGCCCCACCCGAACTGCCTTGAGCAGTGGAAAGGGGCCGCTCCCCTGGGGAGAACCGGACCTGACGAGTCGAGCGGCGGACCGCCGCTGGTGACCCGTAAGGCGATTTGGTCGGCGGCCGATCGACACGCTAAGTCCAGGACCCGAATGCGAATTGTGAGATGGCCATTTCCGGCCGCCACTCGCCATCACCAGGTATTCTAATTCTATTTCGGAGTGCTGGTCTGGCCACCCGAACCCGTGGTCTGCTCACTTCCCGGTCGGCCCGGAGGGTGCGCAGAAGCGGCCGGCTTGTCTTGATCGGCAACGTATCCGGACTCTCCGGAGTTGCGGGTCTTGATCCCTTTGTCGGCATCGCGCTGCATCTGCTCGTTGGGCTGGCCAGCCTTGAGCCCTTGGTCTACATCGCGGTTCATCTCCTCCTTGGTTTGCTCACTGGGTGCAGCCTTTTGCTGTTGGGCCGTTGCTTGGAAGGCAATTGCGCTCCCGGCAACTACAATCAATGCGAGAATTGCTGTTCGCATGGTTCTCCTCCATCGCTTGCTCCGGCCCCTAAACGCGCGAACTCCCCAAGGTTTCCTAGCTCTCCAACCGCATTGTCGAAAATCACATCTTGCGGTCTGGTGGGCTGCGCTCAAGGCGCCGATTGGCCCAGCGGCATGCATTGACGTGTTGTTTGACGTCTCACTCGGACAGCAATGCGGACCCGAAGCGATTTTTATGAGCACACGCCCTAGGCAAGTCCGCCGTCGACCCGAAAACACTGGCTGGTGATGCGCTGGCTTTCGTCGGAGGCGAGGAATAGCGCCATGTTGGCGATGTCCTCGGGCGTCACCGCATCCGGAACGGCCTGGCGCGAGCGGATCTCGGCGATGACCAGATCGTCCGGATACCACAGCCGGCGCTGGCGTTCGGTGATCACCATGCCCGGCGCGATCGCGTTGACCCGAATGCGGTCGGGACCGACCGACCGCGCCAGCGAGTTCGTGATGCCGACGATCGCCGCTTTCGCCGCGGCATAGACCGGCAGCGCCGGCGCGCCGCGCATCCAGGCGATCGACGACATGTTGATGATCGAGCCGCCGCCGCGCGCCTGCATCTGCGGCACCACAGCTTGCGCTGCGAAGAAGACGTGCTTGAGATTGACGCCGATCATCCAGTCGAACTCGGCCGGCGTCACGTCGGCGAGAACCTGGCGCTGATCGTTGGCGGCGTTGTTGACGAGAACGGCGGCGTCGCCAAGCGAACGGTGCGCCTCCGCCATCGCGCTGCGCAGGGAATCGATGTCGAGGAGATCGCAGGTCACGAACAGCGGCGCAGTCCCGGACGAGGCCGCTATCTCCCGCACCAGGGCTTCGCCCGCGTCCCTATCGATGTCGAAGAAGGCGATCCGGGCGCCCTGGGCCGCAAAGGTGCGAACGAAGGCGGCGCCGATGCCGCTGGCGCCCCCGGTGATCAACACCACGCGGCCGGCAAGGCTTGAATAGGTCGTCTTCGTCATGCGATCAGGCGCTCCGTCTCGGGGTCGAACAGGCAAATGCGGCGGGTGTCGAGCGCGAAGGCGGCGGACGTGCCGGGCGCGGGGCGGATATCCGGCGAGACCCGCGCCATCGCGGGCTCGCCCCCGAGCCGCAGCAACACCATGGTCTCGGCACCTGTCGGCTCGACCAGCTCCACCGGCGCCTCGACGAGGACTGGCGCTTCGCTGGAAAACGTGCGGCTGCCCTCGGCAATGCATTCCGGCCTGATTCCGAACACCACCTTGCGTCCGACAAAGGGGGCTGCGGCGTCATATCCCGTCAGGCGCAGACGAAGCTCGTCCGGCCGCCCCGCGCCGATCACGACGACCGGCCCGTCATTTTCGGCCTCCAGCCGGGCCGGCATGGTGTTCATCGGCGGCGAGCCCATGAAGCGCGCGACGAACAGATTGGCGGGGTAGCGGTACACGGTGTCGGGATCGGCGAATTGCTGCACGCTGCCCTGATGCATCACGGCGATCCGCGTCGCCATCGTCATCGCCTCGATCTGGTCGTGGGTGACATAGACGATGGTGGCGCCGATGCGCTGGTGCAGCCGCTTGATCTCCATCCGCATCTCGACGCGCAGCTTGGCGTCGAGATTGGAGAGTGGCTCGTCGAACAGGAAGAGCAGGGGATTGCGCACCAGTGCGCGCCCCATCGCCACGCGCTGGCGCTGGCCGCCGGACAATTGCGAGGGCTTGCGGCCGAGCAGCGGCTCGATCTGGAGCAGTTTTGCGACATTCGCGACCGCAGCGTCCTGCTCGGCCTTGGGAACGTGACGGCATTCCATCCCGAAGGTGATGTTCTGGCGCACCGTCATCGAGGGATAGAGCGCGTAGGACTGGAACACCATGGCGATGTCGCGATCTTTCGGCGCGACATCGTTGACGACGCGCCCGCCGATCTCGATCGTCCCCGCGCTCGGGCGGTCGAGCCCGGCGACGATGTTGAGCAGGGTGGACTTGCCGCAGCCGGACGGGCCAACCAGCACGGTGAACTCGCCGCTCTCGATGTCGAGCGCGATGTCCTTCAGCACTTCCAGATTGGCGTAACGCTTGGACAGGGCGCGAATGCTCAGTGCTGCCATGACAACTCCATCATTTCACGGCCCCGGCAGTCAGGCCGCGGACGAAGTACTTGCCGCCGAAGAGGTAGATCAGCAAAGTCGGCAGGGCTGCGATGATCACCGCGGCGCTCTGCACACCTTGCTTGGGGATATCTGCGACTGGGGTAGACAGTGCGATGAGCGCGGCCGTCACGGGCTGCTGCTGGCCGGTCGTGAAGGTCACGCCATAGAGGAATTCGTTCCAGATATGGGTGAACTGCCAGATCACGGTGACGATCAGGATGGGTGCCGAGAGCGGCAGGATGATGCGCCAGAAGATGCGGAAGAAGCCGGCGCCATCGATGCGTGCGGCCCGGATCAGCTCGTGCGGAATGGCGATATAGTAATTGCGGCAGAACAGCACCGTGAAGGACAGCCCCTGGATGGTGTGGATCAGCACCAGGCCCGTCAGCGTGTTGATCAGCCCGATGTCCCGCAACACGATGGTCCAGGGCAAGAGGCGCATCTGCTGCGGCAGGAAGAGGCCGAGGGTGACGATGCCGTAGATCCAGTTATCGCCACGAAAGCGCCAGAGAGACACGGCGTACCCTGCAATAGCGCCGAGCAGGGTCGAGATGATCGTCGCCGGAATCGTGACCAGCGCGGAGTTCATCATGTACGGCCGGATGCCGGCGCAGGTCTCGGCGACGCAAAAGCCGCTCCAGGCCAGGGCATAATTGCCAAACGCCCAGTGTTGCGGCCAGCCGATCATCGAGCTCTGCGCGATCTCCTCATTGGTCCGGAGCGAGTTCAGAATGACGACGACCAACGGTGCCAGGTAGGCAGCCGCGAACAAGGTCACGATCAGATAGATCAGAGCCCGGCTTGGAGCGAAGCTTCGGTCACGCATGGTCCGCCCGCCGTTGCCGGACATAGCGCCACGCCGCATAGGGGAGCAGCACCGCGAGCAGAATGAGCAGCATCAGCACCGCCGCCGCCGCGCCCCGGCCGAGCTGGCTGCGTTGGAACATCAAATCATAGACAACAAGCGCCGGCAGCTGGGTCGCGATTCCCGGCCCGCCATTGGTGAGGGCGCGGACGAGGTCGAAGGCCGAGATCGCAAACTGCAACTGGACAACGATGACCGTGACGGTGATCGGCCAAAGCGTCGGCAGAATGACGCGCCAATAGGTTCGGATTGGCCCGGCACCGTCGATCTGTGCCGCCTTGAGAATCTCGGAATCGACGGAGCGGAGGCCGGCCAGGAAGAGGGCCATGGCAAAGCCCGAGGATTGCCAGATCGCGGCGATGACAATGGTCCAGATCGCCATGTCGCGGTTGACCAGCCAATCGAACTTGAAGGCCATCCAGCCGAGATCATGGACGAGCTTCTCGATCCCGATGCCGGGATTGAGCAGCCAGCTCCAGACCGTGCCTGTGACGACGAACGACACGGCCATGGGATAAAGGAAGATGGATCGCAGCACGTTCTCGCCGCGAATGCGCTGATCGAGCAGGATCGCGAGCAGGAGGCCGGTCACCAGGCTCAGCAGCACGAAAGCACTGCCGAACAGCAGCAGATTGTCGAAGGCAATCTGCCAATTTCGCGACGCCAGGACCGAATTGTAGTTGCGCAAACCGACCCAGCCCGTAACGGGAACAAGGGTGGAGGGCGTGAACGAAATCCAGATGGTCCAGATCGAAAACGAGATGAGGTGCGCTGCGGATAACAGCAGCGGCACCCAGATCATCAGAAATTCGGGCAGCCGGCGCACCATCTCCGGGGTCGCCGCCCGGCCCGGCCGTGTTGCTGTCGAGACGAATTCGGTCAACGTGCGCCCTCGACGGCGTCGGCGAGGCGGCTGACGGCCTCCTCCGGCTTGATCGTCTTGTTCTTCACATATTCAGTGATGACGTCGATCATCGCCGCGGTCAGGCCGTTTTCCTGGGCCATGTTGTGCGCGAGGCTCAGGACGGCCTGATTGTTGCCCATGGCATTCTTCAATGCGGCCGCGGTTGTCCGTTGACCATCCGACCAGCCCTCGCCGGACAGGTCGACATCGGTACGCACGGGGATCGATCCCGTGATTTGCGAATACATGGTCTGGATCGCCGGATCCATCACGAGCTGGGCCATCAACATCTGGCCGGCCTGGAGATCGGCCTCCTTGCGCTGCCAGAAGATGAAGGCATCGGCATTCAACAGGAAGACAGGCTTGCCGTTGTCACTGGGGCCGGGGGTGATGACGTAGTCGTCAAACTTGAAGCCGGCGTTCTTCAATACGCCCTGGGCCCAGCCGCCCATGATCAGCATGCCCATGTCGCCGTCGACGAAGCGCTTCAAATTGGTGGCATAGGGCTGGACGCCGACATTGGGATCACACCAGTTGGAGATCTTGCGCGCCTGCGCGAAGGCTGCCTTCATCTCAGGGCCCTCCAGCGCCTTCTTGTCGAGATTCATGCAGGCGGCGCGGTATGCCGTCGGGCTGATGCCGGCCAGGGACGCCTCGAATTTCTGCCCGTCGTCGGCGCGGGTGCCGCCGTTGGCGATGGGGTAGGCCATTCCGGCCGACTTCATTTTCTCGGCAAGGTCATTGAAGTCAGCCCAGGTGACCGGGATCTTGTCGGCCTTGGCCTTATCCATTCCGCGCTTGGAGAGAAACAGCATGTTTGTGCTGTAGATCTGTAGCGGCAGTGCAATCCACTTGCCGGTCGGCTTGTGCAGCTTTGCAAGGTCCGGCGCAACGACCTTCTCGTAGCCGGCAGCCGCGACCACGGCGTCGAGGTCGACGGTCGGCGCGATCTTCGACCAGGCCGCGATCTCGGGGCCCTTGAGTTGCGAACAGGCCGGCGGATCGCCGGCAATGATCTGCGCACGCAACTTGTTCATCATGTCCGTGGTGAAGCCTGGGACGGGCGAGTGGTGCCAAACGCCGCCCTTCTCCTCGAATTTCTTGCCGAGCGCCGTGATGGCCGCCCCATCGCTGCCCGCGGACCATTGCGAGATTGCGGTCAGTCGCGGCTTGGCCGCACCTTGCGCGCGGGCAAGGTGCGGAAATGCGAGCGCGGCAGCAGATCCCGCGAGCAGACGACGCCTTGTTGTTGTGATCGGCATGGCAGTTCCTCCCGGTGTGAAGTTGCTTACGCCATTTTTGGCGCTGTTGTTGGCGTGCGCGAGCCGCACGCGGCTTAAGTCATTCAGGCGGCCTCCGTCGATGCGGACGGCATGCCGCCAGATCTCGCCAGGCAAAACGCGGCGAAGGCGAGCGCAGCCTGCGGATCGTTGCCGGTCGACGGCGGCACGAAGGCGAGCGAGACCTGCGCCAATTTGCGTCCGCCGAGCAGGCAGGCGTCGATCCCGTCGATCACGGCTTTCCGATCCTCTTCCGAGAGAAGCGACGGCCAGCCGCTGATCGCAACCCCGCCGCACGGCTTGACGTTCAGCGTGTTGCCGATCGCAAGGCCGAGCCGGAACAGCCGCCGCCGCAACTCCTGCCGCACGCGCGATGAGATCGGGACCGTGTTGACCCATTCGTTGCCGAGCTGGAGCAGCTCGGCTTCGGAGACGCCGAGAAGCTCGGCCAGTGCGGGAATCGACGCATAGGCCTCGACGCAGCCGTGATGTCCGCAGCGGCAGCGCGGTCCCTCAGGTTCGAACACCATGTGGCCGAGCTCGATCGGCTGCAGGGCATCGGCCTCGGCCGGATCATCCATCCAGGCGCCGGCGACGCCGTGGCTGACGAGCACGAACAGATGCGTGTCGTTGAATGGATAGTTTTCCGTGTGGCAGCGGTGAAAGGTGGCATGGGCGACGACCGAATTGGTGAATTCGAGCGGCACGCCCGCGAACATCTCGCCGAACATGTCGCTGATGCGAACGACGTCGCAGGGAATGATCGGATTGGCCGATATGCTGAGACGGCCGAGGCCGGGAATCGAGACGCCGATCTGGGAGAGACTGATCCGGCGCCGCCGCGTCCAGTCGCGCAACAACGTCATCGCTTCGCGAAACGCCCGGCCGACGGTCTCGACATTCGGCGTCTTCGGCAGCGGCACACGCTCGGTGTAGTGTAGCTCGCCCGACAGGCCGCCGACGCCGACGCTGAGCCGCTGAGCCGTCAGCTCGAAGGCTGCCAGCACCACCGCGCCGTCGAGCGACACGAGGCCGGTCGGGCCCCCAACGTAAGGGGCGGGGTGCCGCACTTCCTCGATCAGGCCTTCGGCCTTCAAGTCAAGCAGGATGCGCGACAGGCTCGCTTCCGACAGGCGCACGGCCTTCGCCAGTGGCGGACGAAACGAGCCGCCCGACTGAAGCAGATGAGTCAAAATGGCAGCGCGCGTCTGCCGCCGACTTCTCGGCTGCTCCGGCATTTCCATCCCTGTCGTCATTCTTACTTAGTGTAAGAATTTGCGCGCGAAGCGTTTCGGCTGTCAAGCGCTGGCTGGCGCGATGATCCGACTTGTTGTTGTGCGCGGCAGCAACCGGTTTCGTAGGGGGGGCAAAGCGAGGCGTGCCCACGACTTCCTATCAGTCGCGAGAGGTGGTGGGCACGCTGCGCTTTGCCCACCCTACAAGGCTGTCTCGCAAACGAAAAAAACGGCGCCATCCTGCGATGGCGCCGTTTCGAAAAGGCGTGATGGCCTGACGTTACCGCTTGTCGATCGGAACGTAATCGCGCTTGGCGACGCCGGTGTAGAGCTGCCGCGGGCGGCCGATCTTCTGCTGGGGATCCTCGATCATCTCGCTCCACTGGCTGATCCAGCCGACGGTGCGGGCGACCGCGAACAGCACGGTGAACATCGAGACCGGGAAGCCCATCGCCTTCAGCGTGATGCCCGAATAGAAGTCGACGTTCGGGTAGAGCTTGCGGTCGATGAAGTACTGGTCGCTGAGCGCGATCTTCTCGAGCTCCATCGCCACCTTCAGCATCGGATCGTCGCCATGGCCGGTCTCCTTGAGCACGGCATGACACATCTTCTGCATGATCTTGGCGCGCGGATCGTAGTTCTTGTAGACCCGGTGGCCGAAGCCCATCAGGCGGACTTCGGAGTTCTTGTCCTTCACCTTGGCGATGAACTCGGGGATCTTGTCGACCGTGCCAATCTGATAGAGCATGTTCAGCGCGGCCTCGTTGGCGCCGCCATGGGCCGGGCCCCAGAGGCAGGCGATGCCGGCCGCGATGCAGGCGAACGGGTTGGCGCCCGAGGAGCCGGCGATGCGCACCGTCGAGGTCGAGGCGTTCTGCTCGTGGTCGGCGTGCAGGATGAAGATCTTCTCCAGCGCATCCGCGAGCACCGGGCTGACCTTGTAGTCTTCGCAGGGCACCGCGAAGCACATGTTCAGGAAGTTCTCGGCAAAGCCGAGCGAGTTCTTCGGATAAACGAAGGGTTGGCCGACGGTGTACTTGTAGGCCATCGCAGCCAGCGTCGGGATCTTCGCGATCATGCGCATGGAGGCGATCATGCGCTGCTTCGGATCATTGATGTCGGTGGAGTCGTGATAGAAGGCGGCGAGGGCGCCGACGGCCGCAACCATGATCGCCATCGGATGGGCATCGCGGCGGAAGCCCTGGAAGAAACGGGCCATCTGCTCGTGCACCATCGTGTGATGGGTCACGCGGTAGTCGAAATCCTTTTTCTGCGCGGCGGTCGGCAGGTTCCCGTAGAGCAGGAGGTAGCAGGTCTCCAGGAAGTCGCCGTGCTCGGCGAGCTGCTCGATCGGGTAGCCGCGGTATTCCAGCACGCCCGCGTCGCCGTCGATATAGGTGATCTTGGACTGGCAGCTCGCGGTCGAGGTGAAGCCCGGATCGTAGGTGAACAGGCCGGACTGGCCGTAAAGCTTGCCAATATCGATGACGTCAGGCCCGACGCTGCCGCTGAGGATCGGGAGATCGAAATTGTTGTTTCCGACCGTCAGCGTCGCGGTCTTTGGGCTTGGTTTTGCGTCCATCAGAGGTCCCCGATGTGTGGTGAAACGGGCCGGAGCCGGAGGCCCCCAGGGCGACCATGGGGGCAGGCCGGATGTTCCAGAATGTGGGGGAGATGGGTATATTATTGCTATGTGCGCTGCAAGATCGCCGCACGCATGGTCGACTTACGTCGTAGCCTGATCCTTGAGCCGGGCGAGGCTTTCCTGGCGGCCCAGCACGTCCAAAACCTCAAATATGCCGGGCGACGTCGTCCGTCCGGTGAGCGCCGCCCTGAGCGGCTGGGCGACCGCGCCGAGCTTGAGACTATTTTCCTCCGCAAAGGCGCGTAGCGCGGCCTCGGTGGTGGCGCCGCTCCACGTCTCGACTTTCTCCAGCGCGGAATGAAGTTGGCCGATCAGCTTGCGGTTCTCGGGCGTCAGCAGCGCCTCCGCCTTGGGATCGAGCGCCAGCGGCCGGTCGGCGAAGATGAAATGGGCGCCGTCGATCAGCTCGATCAACGTCTTGGCACGCTCCTTGAGGGCCGGCATGGCCTTGAGCAGCTGCGCGCGCGTGGTGTCGTTTAATTTGGCCTTAATCTCGTCGCGGCTCGGCACGATGTGGTCGAGCACGTCCTCGAACATCCTCACGAGCGATTGATCGTCGGCGTGGCGGATGTAGTGGCCGTTGAGGTTTTCCAGCTTGGCGAAATCGAAGCGGGCGGCGGCGCGGCCGACGCTGGCGAGATCGAACGCTTCGATCATCTCCTCGGTCGAGAAAATCTCCTGGTCGCCGTGGCTCCAGCCGAGCCGGACGAGGTAGTTGCGAAGCGCAGCCGGCAGGTAGCCCATGGCGCGGTAGGCATCGACGCCGAGCGCGCCGTGCCGCTTGGACAGTTTCGAGCCGTCCGGGCCGTGGATCAGGGGGATGTGGGACATGCTCGGCAGCGCCCAGCCCATCGCATCGTAGATCTGCTTCTGCCGGGCGGCGTTGATCAGGTGGTCGTCGCCACGGATCACATGGGTGACGCCCATGTCGTGGTCGTCGACCACCACGGCAAGCATGTAGGTCGGGTTGCCGTCGCCGCGCAGCAGGACGAGGTCGTCGAGGTTCTCGTTCTGCCAGACCACGCGGCCCTGGACCTGATCCTCGATCACGGTCTCGCCGGTCTGCGGCGCGCGCAGGCGGATGGTGGGCTTGACGTCGCTCGGAGCCGCCGCGGGGTCGCGGTCGCGCCACATGCCGTCATAGAGGCGGGTGCGCCCCTCGCTGCGCGCCTTCTCGCGCATGGCGGCGAGCTCCTCGGCGGTGGCGTAGCAGCGGTAGGCCTTGCCGTCGGCCAGCAGCTGCTCGGCGACCTCGCGGTGCCGGGCGGCGCGGGCGAACTGGTAGATGACCTCGCCGTCCCAGCCGAGCTCTAGCCACTTCAGCCCGTCGAGAATGGCGCCGATTGCCGCCTCCGTGGAGCGTTCGCGGTCGGTGTCCTCGATCCGCAGCAGCATCTTGCCGCCGTGCTTCTTGGCAAAGAGCCAGTTGAACAGCGCCGTGCGGGCGCCCCCGATATGGAGGAAGCCGGTCGGCGAGGGAGCGAAGCGCGTGACGACGGAATCGGACATTCTTGGCAGGGCCTATGCATTGGAGGCGGTGGTGTATAGCAGGAACGGGACATAACTAAAGGGCGGCGGCGGACCTGACAGGCCTTGCTTAAGCTCTTGGCGCGGCCACGCGAATTTGGCAGAAGAACTGCTGATTTCCCTACAGGATTTTCGTAATGACAGAACCGGTGGCAGCTGAGGTTGGGCGCGATTTCATTCGTGACATCATCCAGGCCGACCTCGACCAGGGCAAATACAAGGAGATCGTGACCCGGTTCCCGCCGGAGCCGAACGGCTATTTGCATATTGGCCACGCCAAGTCGATCGCACTCAACTTCGGCATCGCCCAGGAGTTTCCGGGCCGCTGCCACCTCCGCTTCGACGACACCAATCCGGTCAAGGAAGAGCAGGAATATATCGATTCCATCCAGGCCGACGTGCGCTGGCTCGGCTTCGACTGGGGCAAGAACCTGTTTTTCGCCTCGGACTATTTCGACCGCCTGTACGAATGGGCGGAGCAGCTGATCCGCGACGGCCTCGCTTATGTCGATGACCAGACCCAGGAGGAGATCCGCCTCTCGCGCGGCTCGCTGACCGAGCCCGGCAAGAACTCGCCGTTCCGCG
The DNA here is from genome assembly GCF_028128865.1 of Bradyrhizobium sp. CCBAU 11357. NCBI lineage: Bacteria > Pseudomonadati > Pseudomonadota > Alphaproteobacteria > Hyphomicrobiales > Nitrobacteraceae > Bradyrhizobium > Bradyrhizobium sp. CCBAU 11357. Next base: position 33,599 of record NZ_LBJW01000106.1, read on the forward strand.
ACCGCTCGGTGGAGGAGAATCTCGACCTGTTCCGCCGCATGAAGGCGGGCGAATTCCCCAACGGCGCGCGCGTGCTGCGGGCCAAGATCGACATGGCCGCGGGCAACATCAACCTGCGCGACCCCGTGCTGTACCGCATCCTGCATGCGCACCATCCGCGCACCGGCAACGCATGGTGCATCTATCCGAGCTACGACTATGCCCACGGCCAGTCGGACGCGATTGAAGGCATCACGCATTCGATCTGCACGCTGGAGTTCGAGGACCACCGGCCGCTCTACGACTGGTTCATCGAGAAGCTGCCGGTGCCGTCCAAACCGCACCAGTACGAGTTCGCGCGGCTCAACCTGACCTACACGCTGCTGTCCAAGCGCGTGCTGACGCAGCTCGTCCGCGAGGGTCATGTCGCCGGCTGGGACGATCCGCGCATGCCGACCATGGCGGGCATGCGCCGCCGCGGCGTGCCGCCGGCCGCATTGCGCGAGTTCGTCAAGCGCATCGGCGTCGCCAAAGCAAACAGCGTCGTCGATGTCGGCATGCTGGAGTTCTGCATCCGCGAGGAGCTGAACCGCACGGCCCAGCGGCGCATGGCAGTCTTGAGGCCGCTCAAGGTCGTGATCGAGAATTATCCGGAAGGACAGACCGAGGAGCTCGAGGCAATCAATCATCCGGACGACGCTAGCGCCGGCACGCGCAAGATCACGTTCGGCCGCGAACTCTATATCGAGCAGGACGATTTCATGGAGAACCCGCCGAAGAAGTTCTTCCGGCTGTCGCCGGGCAACGAGGTGCGGCTGCGTTACGCCTATTTCGTCAAGTGCACGGGCGTGATCAAGAACGACCAGGGCGAGGTGGTGGAGCTGCGCTGCACCTATGATCCCGCGACCAAGGGCGGCAACGCGCCCGACGGCCGCAAGGTCAAGGCGACCATGCACTGGCTGCCGGCGGTGACGTCCAAGCCGGCGGAGATCCGCATCTACAACCAGCTGTTCGCCAATCCGAGTCCGGACGCTTCGAATTTCGCGGCCGATCTCAACCCGAACTCGCTCGAGATCCTCGCCGATGCGCGGGTCGAGGCGTCCGTTGCCGAGAGCAATTCGACCGAGCCGATGCAGTTCGAGCGCCAGGGCTATTTCGTCCGCGACAAGGACTCGACGCCGGGCAAGCCGGTGTTCTCGCGCACGATCGGCTTGCGCGATACGTTCGCCAAGGAAGTCGCGAAGGGCTGAGGCGAGGGCATGAGCAGCGAAGCCGACGCCATCGTTTCCGCCATCATCGCGAAATGGTGCGCCGGCTTCGCGACGCTCGATGCGGCCGCGCTGTCCTCGCTCTATGCGAAGAACGCGTTCTTCTTCGGCTCGAACCCAAAACTCTATCGGGGCAGGGACGGCGTTGCCGATTATTTCAACGGCCTGCCGCGCTGGCGCAGGCCGAGCGCGACCTTCTCCGACGTGCACGCCGCGCAGGCCGGCCCTGACCTGATCAACATGGCCGGGATCATCACGTTCGATCTCGCCGGCGAGCGGGACGATCTCGTCGTCAAGATGAGCTGGGTCATCATCCGCGAGGAAGGCGACTGGAAGATCGTCAATCACCATGCTTCATCGCAGGCGCCGCTGATCTAGCCGGGGCGCGATGAAAGAGGAAAAGTAGGGCGCTCCGTCGCCTGTTCCCGATCTGTACCGCTATTCGCGCAGCCGCACGGTCCGGTAGCCTCCGCAGCTGTCGCGTATCGCAAGGTGCAGGGGAATGGCGGAGCCGGGGCGGCCAGGACGCTCCCAGGGAGTTGCCGGGACGTGGCCGGTCGGCCGCGCCGCCCCGGCCGGCGGCTTTGCGCCGGCGGGGTTTGGCATCTGGCCGGCCATCGTCGAAACGCTGCGCCAGTGGGCGCGCGCCGAGGCCGGGCCAGGCCGGCTGTTGCCGTGGGTGCCCGTCGCCTTCGGCGGCGGCATCGCGCTCTATTTCGCCGCCGATCATGAGCCGGTGCTGTGGGTGGTCGCCGCGACGGCCATCGCGCTGATGCTCGGCGCGGTGCTGCTCCGGCGGAGCCGGCTGTTTGCGCCTGCGATCATGATCGCGGCAGTCGCCGCCGGATTTGCCATGGCGACCTGGAAGACGGCGCGCGTCGTTCATCCCGTGCTCGCCAAGCCGCTTTATTCGGTGTCGCTGTCGGGCTTCGTGGAAGCTCGCGACGTCCGCGAGCGCACCGATCGCTTCGTGCTGCGCGTCAGCGCGATGGAGGCGCAGCGCAGCGACGTCAGGCTCGAGCGCGTCCGCCTCTCGGTGCGCAAGGGCACGGCGCCCGAGGTCGGCAGCTTCGTGCAATTGAAGGCGCGGCTGATGCCGCCGATCTCGCCGGTGCGCCCCGGCAGCTATGATTTCTCGCGCGACATGTTCTTCCAGGGCATCGGCGCCTCCGGCTTCGTGATGGGCGCGATCACGGCTTCGGCGCCGCCGGATGCGGGCGGCTTGCGGCTGCGCTACGCCGCCTTCATGCAGGGCCTGCGCGATGCGATCGACGCGCGAATCCGCGCAACGCTCGAAGGCGACAACCGGGCGATCGCAACGGCGCTGCTCACGGGGCGGCGCGATGCGATCACCGCGCCGGTCAACGATGCCATGTTCGTCTCGGGGCTCGGCCATGTGCTGTCGATCTCCGGCTACCACATGGCGGTCGTCGCCGGCGTCGTCTTCTTCGCGGTGCGCGCGCTGCTGGCCTTGATCCCAGGGCTGGCGGCCGGCTTTGCCATCAAAAAATGGTCGGCGGCCGCGGCGCTGGTCGCGGCCGCGTTCTACCTGCTGCTGTCGGGCGCGGAGGTCGCGACGCAAAGATCGTTTTTCATGACGGCAGTGGTGTTGATCGCCGTCATGGTCGACCGCCGCGCCATCACCTTCCGCACGCTGGCGGTGGCCGCGCTGATCGTGCTCGCGGTCGCACCGGAGGCGCTGGTGCATCCGAGTTTCCAGATGTCGTTTGCGGCAACGCTCGGGCTGGTCGCGCTGGTGCAGATCGGCATGCCGAACCTGCTCGCCTCACCCGATCATTCCGCGACGGCGCGGATCGCGCTGTGGGGCGGCCGCGAGATCGCGATGCTGTTCCTGGCATCGCTGATCGCGGGGCTCGCGACCACGCCCTACGCCGCCTTCCACTTCCATCGCGTGACGCCATACGGCGTACTCGCCAATCTCGGCGCCATGCCGGTGGTCTCGGCGCTGGTGATGCCGGCCGGGCTGTTGGGACTGCTCGCGGCCCCCTTCGGGCTCGATGGCGTGTTCTGGTGGTTGATGGGGATCGGCATCGAGTGGATGGTCCTGGTCGCGCGCTGGGTGGCGGCCCTGCCGGGCGCCGTCGGCCGCATTCCGGCGTTCGGGATCGCGCCGCTGATCGCCGCAAGCCTCGGGCTCATCGTGATGGGCCTGTTGCGCACGCCCTTGCGCTGGTCCGGCGCCCTGGTGCTGCTGGCGGCGATCCTCTGGGGGCTGTCGGTGCGCCAGCCTGATGTCCTGATTGCCGGGGATGGCGCGAGCGTCGCGGTCCGGGGCGGGGATGGAGGCTTGCAAGTGATCCGCGCCAGCAAGGACAGCTTCCTGCTGAAGGAGTGGCTGGCCGCCGATGCCGATCCGCGTGATGCCGGCAACGCCTCGTTGGTGAGCGGCGTGTCGTGTGACGAGTCCGGTTGCGTGGCGCCGCTCGCGGACGGACGGCTGATCGCGTTGGCGACGCGCATCGACGCGCTGGCCGATGATTGCAGCCGCGCCGCGCTGGTGGTGACGGCGCGGCCCGCGCCGCCCGATTGCGCGGCGATGGTCGTCGATCGGGCGCGTCTTGCCAGTCAGGGCGCGCTGGCTCTGACGCGAAGCGGAGAGGGTTTTTCGGTGCAGGCGGTGAGGGCGAGAGGGGCAAGCCGTCCTTGGCTGCCGGCCGGCGCCGGCGAGGGGGATTTCGACGGCAGCCTCGTGCCGAAGACGGCCCTGCCTCGCAACCGGGACGCAACGCCATCGGAGGCCGACTTGCAGGCCGACGATTGAAGATCGATGCGGGGAAAATCGGTCCGACGGGATCCCGCAGGACGCAAACCATACCATCTCGCCGGCCGCGGCCGGCGATGGCATTTGAATTTGGCCCTCGACTTTTCGGTCGGGGCCGACGGCGTCAGCCGATCGGCAGGCGCGTGATCGTGGGCCGCGTGTCGGCGACGATCTGCGGCTTGTGCTCGCGCTCGATGGCTTGCTGCGTCACCGGCAATTGCAGCACGGTCGCGCGCTGGCCTTCGACGAGCTGCGTCACCAGCACGTACTTGCCGTCCGGAAATTCGATCGCGTCATGATGGCGATCGGGAATGTGCGGGTCGATCTTGCCGAACTTGCCGACGCGGGAGTTGACGGTGCGCGTCCAGATCCAGCGGTTGTCATAGCGGACGTTATCGGCGAAAGCGAGCTCCGTTCCCGGCAGCAGACAGACCGCGACGGAGAGATCGGCTTCGGAGGCGAAGCCGCGCGTCGAGGTGCCGCGGAAGGTTGTCGTGACGATCGTCTCGCCAACTTCGGCGGGGCGCGTCGCGACGGCATGCAGGCTATAGTCACACATCGGGTGCTCCTCATACTGGGATAGCGACCCGCGTCTCTTTCGAGGCGCAGGCCTCTATCAGAGTGGAAGCCTCCAACGCTCTGCTCGGTTATGGGCAAATCTGCGGCTCGCATCCGCAGCACGCGATCACATTATCTTTCCCGGATTCGATAGGAACAAACCTCGCGTCCTTGCATTTGGCCCGCACTATCGGCGCTGTCGGCACAACTCTACCGGCGGAGCGAAATGGCCGCGTGTCCGCATGGGCGAGTGTCGCGCGGGAAGAGGCGCCGAACAGTCAGCGCAGAACCAGAGAGACCATCCGGCCGGAGCGGACAAGTATCCGCTCCAATCTTGGATCGACGAACGAAGCGCGCGTAGCGCTTACTTCCGGTATCAGTACTTCCGGTAAAGCCCGATCAGCTTGCCCTGGATCTTCACGCGGTTCGGCGGAAGAATGCGGACCTCGTAGGCGGCATTGGCGGGCTCGAGCGCGATCGAGGCGCCGCGGCGGCGGAAGCGCTTGAGCGTGGCCTCCTCGTCGTCGATCAGCGCCACCACGATGTCGCCGGTATTGGCGGTCTCGTTGCGCTGGATCAGCGCCATGTCGCCGTCGAGGATGCCGGCCTCGACCATCGAATCGCCGCGCACCTCGAGCGCGTAGTGCTCGCCCGAGCCGAGCATGTCCGGCGGTACGCTGATGGTGTGGCTGCGGGTCTGCAGCGCCTCGATCGGCGTGCCGGCCGCGATGCGGCCCATCACGGGTACCGCGACGGGGCGCTCGCCCTCATCCGCGGGCGTGCTGGAGCTCGCGCGCACCTTGCCGAGATTGCCCTCGATGACGCTCGGGGTGAAGCCGCGGCGATTGCCGGCGGCGGCCTGGAGCTCGGGCAGCTTGATCACCTCGATGGCGCGGGCGCGGTTGGGCAGGCGGCGAATGAAGCCGCGCTCCTCGAGCGCAGTGATCAGGCGATGAATGCCTGACTTCGAGCGCAGGTCGAGCGCATCCTTCATCTCGTCGAAGGACGGCGGCACGCCGCTTTCCTTCAGACGTTCGCTGATGAACCGCAGAAGCTCGTATTGTTTGCGCGTCAACATCTCGACCAAAGTCCCCCGGTTGATGTCGTTCGATTCCGAGACGATGAAGTCGGCAATAAGCCGCTACATCCTCGAAACAAATCATGAACGGACACTATATGTTCGATATGTGTTCCGCAACTGCTTAATTTATGGTGAACGCAGCCAAACTCGCGGATGCGTGTGGCCGGGCAGCTCAGACGGGCAGCCGCAGCACCTCGCAAGGCGTGCCGGACTCGGCCTTCGGCGCGAACGGTGCGCGCACGAGAAGTACCTGTGCCGCAGCGAGATTCGCAAGCAGGGAGGAGTCCTGATGGCTGACGGGAAGGGCGACGCGCGTGCCGTCGTCGCGCACCTCCAGCCGCGCACGCAGATAATCCTCGCGCTGATCGTTGGCGCCGAGGTCGCGGCCCAGCACGGCGCGCTCGCGCTGATGATGAATCACTGAACGGCCCGACAGGGCGCGAATCAAGGGCACCATGAACAGGAAGGCGCATACGTATGACGACACGGGATTGCCGGGCAGGCCGATCACGCGCATCGCGCCTATCCGACCATGCATCATCGGCTTGCCGGGCCGGATCGCGATCTTCCAGAACGCCATCGCGATGCCTTCGCCCTTGAGCGCCTGCTGGACCAGATCGTGGTCGCCGACCGACGCACCGCCGGTCGTGACCAGGATGTCGGCGCCGCTCTCGCGTGCGCGGCGGATGCCGGCGGACGTGGATTCCAGCGTATCGGCGGCAATTCCGAGGTCGATGGTCTCGGCGCCCTCGCTGCGGGCAAGGGCGTGCAGGGCATAGCCATTGGAATAGACGATCTGACCGGGACCAGGCGCGGTGCCGGGCATCACCAGCTCGTCGCCGGTGGCGAGAATCGCGACCCTCGGGCGGCGGATAACGGCGAGATGAGGATGATTCATTCCGGCGGCGAGGGCGAGATCGCGCTCGGTGAGACGGATTCCCTTGCGCAGCAGCACGTCGCCTTCGCGGAAGTCCACCCCCGCAGGGCGGATGTGCCGGCCACAAATTGCGGCTTCCTTGATCGTGACATGCTTGCCGTCGGCAATTGTGTCCTCCTGGATCACGACCGCATCGGCGCCGTCGGGAACGACGCCGCCGGTGAAGATCCGCACGGCTTCGCCGGGGCCGATCCTTCCCGCGAACGGCCGACCCGCCGCGACCGCACCGACGACGGTCAGCCTGGACTCGATGGCCGCGTCGGATGCGCGCACGGCATAGCCGTCCATCGCCGACATCGCCTCCGGCGGCTGCGTGCGCCGCGCCGCGACATCGTGCGCGAGCACACGATGGTGGGCCTCGTCGAGGCAAACCATCTCTTCAGCCAGCGGCTCGGCGCCGGTCAGCACCGCGGCAAGCGCGTCAGAAACCGGCATCAGGGCCACGGGCGAACTCCTGCTGAGCACATCGGTAAATGGGCGGCGAGAGTTCTAGCCGAGTGCAGGCGTGAGGCAAAGCAGCACGCGGGATGATTTATCCTGCGTGATCGGTGGGTGGAGGAGGTCGGCTCAACTCCGCCGCGGCATGATGCGGAAGGCGAGACAGACCGGAACGAGGATAGCCATGGCAAGGACGAGAATGACGAGCGCCACGGCCAACATCGGTCAACGCTCCGTCGGATCGCCCGGACTGAAATCCGCGACGTCGGGCGCCTTGGGGCCCTGATCCTTGTCGGGCAGCGGATCGGCCTGGGATTTCAGGTCGGCGGCCTTGCTGATCAGTTTGGCGGAGAGGTCAGAATCCGAGGTGGTTCTGGCGAATTCGAGCAGGAGAGAAGCCTGCTTGGTGAGATAGGTCTTGCCCAGCACGTCGATCAGTCCAATGTAGAAGGCCCAACGGACTCATGAGTCCGAAGGGTGGTATTCCGTTCCCGGAACTCCGTATAAAAATGCACAAAGTGATTAGGTTCCTCATCTCCACCAAATTTAGCCCCTGGAACTGAGCACGGTCGGGGCTTCCTGTGGCTCAGATCCCCAGCGCTTTCAATGCGTTCCCGACGTCGCGGGGCGAGGTGACATGCACGGCGGTCAAGCCGCGTGCCCGCGCTCCCTCGATGTTCTCGGCGAGGTCATCGAAGAAGACGATGCGCTCGGCCGGCACGCCGATCGCCGCGACGACATGGTCGAAGGCCTCGGCATCCGGCTTGCGCAGGCCGATACTGGAGGACAGATACAGCTCGCGGAAATGGCCGAGCAGACCGGCATATTCCTTCGAGAAATAGTCGACGTGCGGCCGATTGGTGTTGGAGAAGGCGTAGAGCGGCATCTGCTTCGCCGCGCGCGGCAACAGTTCGGCGATATCGGGCATCTCACCGGCGAAGATCGCGTTCCAGCCTTCCAGGAACTGCGCATCCGAGATACCGATCCCGAGCGAGGATCGCAGTGAGGCGAAATAGTCCGCGTCGCTGATCTTGCCCATCTCGTGCAGCCGGTAGGCCTCGTCACGCACATAGCGCGCGACGATGGCCTCGGGCTGGCAGCCGGCATGTCCCGCCCAGCAGGCGATCGCCTTGGAGAAGTCGATGTCGAGCACCACGCGCCCGAGGTCGAACAGCAGCGCATCCGCGCTGCCGGGAGAGAGCGATGTCATGGCGTCCTTTTCACTTCAGTATGGCACGTCAGTAACGATAGGGCTCGTGGTCGAACAGCGGGAACGCGCTGAACACGCTGGGCGCGTTGGTGGCGGTCGCCGGATGCAGGCAGGATTTGTCGATCTCGGCGAATGAGGTGGCGCCCAGGAGGCCGAGGCAGCGCAGCACCTCGTCTTCGAGCAGCTCCAGCATCCGCGCGACGCCGGCTTCGCCGGCTGCCGCCAGCGCCCAGCATTGCAGCCGGCCGATGCCGACGAGGTCGGCGCCGGCCGCGATCGCCTTGACGATGTCGGTGCCGCGGCAGAAGCCGCCGTCGACCATGATCTTGGCGCGGCCCTTCACGGCGTCGACGATCTCCGGCAGCACGTGCATGGTACCGAGGCCGTGGTCGAGCTGGCGGCCGCCATGATTGGAGACGTAGATCCACTCGACGCCGTGATCGAGCGCGATCTGCGCGTCCTCGGCGGTGGCGATGCCCTTGAGGATCAGCGGAATTTTGTACTTGTCCTTGATCATCTTCACGGTCCGCCACTCCAGGCCCTTCTGGAAATCGCCGCCGGTGGCGCGCAGGCGGCTCTCGCGAACGTAGCGCTTGGCGATGTCACGTTCACGTCGGCTGTAATGGGCGGTGTCGACGGTCAGACAGAAGGCGGCATAAGTGTTCTTCTCGGCCCGGCTGACGACGTCGGCGACGAAGGCATCGTCGCCGCGGACATAGAGCTGATAGAGACGCAGCGCATCGGGGGCAGCCTCGGCGGTCATCTCCAGACCGGGCTCGGACACCGAGCTCAGCATGTGCGCCGCGCCGAACGTGCCTGCAGCGCGCGCGACGCTCGCCGCGCCATCCGGATCGAAGATTTCGAGTGCGCCGACGGGAGCCAGCACCACCGGCAGGCGCATCTTGCGGCCGAACTGCTCGACGCTGCCATCGACCTTGCGCACGTCGCGCAGCACGCGCGGGCGGAAGGCGATCTCGTCGAGCGCCATGCGGTTGCGCCGCATCGTGGTCTCGGTCTCGGCGGCGCCGACGATGTAGTCCCAGGCGTTCTGGTTGAGGTTGGCGCGCGCCTTCCGGACGAACTCGTGCAGATTCTGGAACGGCTCCTCGCTGGCACCGAGTTCGACGTTCCGTTCCGGCCGGATGCGGGGCGCTTCATTCATTGTTGTCCTCCCGAGAATTTGAAGTCTTATCGCCATCGCCTATCGTGTCCGGCCCTCCAAAACCATCCTAAAATCGCATAGCTGCGAGGCGTGGGCGGCCCGACCGGTGTCGTCTTGCGTAGAAACAGTTTCGGAACGTTGCCAAAAGTTTAGGCCAAGGCGAAGGGATTTCTTCGGTCTACCCGCCGGCGTGGCCTCCCGGCCTTGAAGAAACCAGAATGGTATTGTGAGAGATGGGCTGGATCGCCATTTGCATGGCGCCTCCCTGCCTCAAGAGAACCGCCAAGCAAAAGGCACCCTGATCCATGCGGAAATCCCTGCTGTTCCCCCTGGGCGCGCTCACCGGAGCGTGTCTGACCCTTCTGGTAGCCAGCCCGCAGGGCGGCGTATGGGCGGCGCGGGCGGCAGTGAGCGCGGATGATGCCTATGCCCAGCTCAATCTGTTCGGCGCGGTGTTCGAGCGGGTCAAGGCCAGCTATGTCGAGAAGCCCGACAATGCCAAGCTGATCGAGGGGGCGATCACCGGCATGGTGACCTCGCTCGACCCGCATTCGCGCTACATGAATGCCAAGGCCTGGACTGAGATGCAGGAGACCACCTCCGGCGAGTTCGGCGGCCTCGGTATCGAGGTCACGATGGAGGATGGCCTCGTCAAGGTCGTCTCGCCGATCGACGACACGCCGGCTTCGAAGGCCGGCATCATGTCCGGCGATCTCATCAGCAAGATCGACGGCGAGGCCGTGCAGGGCATGACGCTCGAGCAGGCGGTCAACAAGATGAAGGGGCCGGTCGACACCAAGACCAAGCTCACCATCATCCGCAAGGGCGCGGATGCGCCGCTCGACGTTGCGATCACGCGTGAGATCATCCATGTGCGCCCCGTGCGCTTCCACGTCGAGAACGGCGACATCGGCTATATTCGCATCACCTCGTTCAACGAGCAGACCACCGATGGCCTGAAGAAGGCGATCGCGTCGGTCTCCAAGCAGGTCCCGCAGGAGAAACTCGCCGGCTATGTGGTGGACCTGCGCAACAATCCGGGCGGCCTGCTCGATCAGGCCGTGTCGGTGTCGAGCGCCTTCCTGCAGCGCGGCGAGGTCGTCTCGACCCGCGGCCGCTCTCCGGAAGAGACGCAGCGCTTCACCGCCCGTGGCGGCGACCTCACCAAGGGCAAGCCGCTGGTGGTGCTGGTCAACGGCGGCTCGGCCTCGGCCTCCGAGATCGTCGCCGGCGCACTGCATGATCACAAGCGCGCGACGATCATTGGCACGCGCTCGTTCGGCAAGGGCTCGGTGCAGACCATCATTCCGCTCGGCGCCGACCACGGCGCGCTGGCGCTGACCACGGCACGCTACTACACGCCGTCGGGCCGCTCGATTCAGGCCCAGGGCATCGCGCCCGACATCGAGATCCTCCAGGACGTGCCGCCCGAGCTGAAGGGGCGGATGGACACCATGGCGGAGTCCCAGATGCGCGGCCATCTGTCGGCGGCCGACGGCAGCGAGCAGACCGGATCGCAGTCCTACGTTCCGCCGGAAGAGAAGGACGACAAGGCCCTGCACGCGGCCTACGATTTCCTCCACGGCGTCACCGCGAATGCCGTCGCCGCCAAGCCTGCGACGAAGGCTGCAGTGCCGAACTAGATCTTACGACCTCTACAGATAATGGATCGCCCGGGAGCGGATGACCGCTTCCGGGCGATTTCGTTTGCAGCGCCGTCTCGAAGATCTAGCCGACCTCGCGGCGGCGGCTCTCGCTGCCGTCGCGTCGGGCGAGCCGGCTGCGGTGCAGCGCGAACAGCTCCAGCATCTTGCCGGCGGGCTTGGCGGCGCTGAACAGATAGCCCTGCATCTCGGAGCAGCCGAGCGTGCGCAGCAGACGCTGCTGCTCCTCGGTCTCGACGCCCTCGGCCGTCGTGGTCATGCGGCGGGCGGTCGCCAGGTTGACGACAGCCTGAACGATGCTGGCGGAGCCGTCGGGGCGGGCGATGTCCTCGACGAAGCAGCGGTCGATCTTGATCTTGTCGAACGGGAAGCGGTGCAGATAGCTCAGCGACGAGTAGCCGGTGCCGAAATCGTCGAGTGCGATGCGTATGCCGATGGCGCGGAGCTGGTGCAGGATCGCGAGCGCGGCATCGTCGTCGCGGATCAGGACCGCCTCGGTGATCTCGAGCTCGAGCCGGCTCGCCGGCAGGTTCGACGCGGCGAGCGCCGCCATGATCTTCAGCGCCAGCGTGCTGCTCTTGAACTGCACCGGCGAGACGTTGACGGCGAGGCGGATGTCGTCGGGCCAGCTTGCTGCGTCCCGGCACGCGGTCGCCAGCACCCATTCCCCGATTTCGTTGATCAGGCCGGTGTCTTCGGCGATCGGGATGAAATCGGCCGGCGAGACCCAGCCGCGCTCGGGATGGCGCCAGCGCACCAACGCCTCGCAGCCGGTGATGCGGTCGTCCTTCAGGCCGAGGCAGGGCTGGTAATAGACCTCGAGCCCGCCTTCGCGACCTGCTTGCGCGATGGCGTGGCGCAGGTCGCCCTCGAGCTGGCGGCGTTCGCGGACCTTGGCGTCCATGTCCGGCTCGAAGAAGCGGTAGGTGTGGCGTCCGGCGGACTTGGCCGCGTACATTGCCATGTCCGCATTCTTCAGGATCTGGTCGAGCGCCGTGCCGTGCTCCGGCGCGAGCGCGATACCGATGCTGGCGTCGCTGGTGAGATGATGGCCCATGCAGTCGAAAGGTGTGCGGATGGTGTCGAAGACGCGCGCGACGAGCTCGTTGACCTGATCCAACGACGTCACCGCGCCCTGCACGATGGCAAATTCGTCGCCGCCGAGTCGTGCCACGAAGTCCTCCGGACCCGCACAGCGGCGGAGGTTCGCCGCGATCGATTTCAACAGCTCGTCGCCGACGAGATGGCCGAGCGCGTCGTTGACGCCCTTGAACTCGTCGATGTCGATGTAATGGACCGCGATCTGCTCGCCGTCGCCGACCGCAGCCAGCTCTTGCCGCAAATGCTCGTGGAACATGGCGCGGTTGGGCAGGTCCGTCAGCGCGTCGTAATGGGCGAGGTGGGTGATGCGCTCCTCGATGCGACGGCGCTCCGTGACGTCCTCATGGGTCACCACCCAGCCGCCATCCGCGAGCGGTTCGTTGAGGATGTGGATCGAGCGGCCATCGGCGGTATCGACCACCATGGAGTTGCGGAGATGGATGTCCTTCAGGACGCGCGCGACGTAGGCGTCGACGTCGCCGGTGAACGAGCCGGTTGTCTTGCGATGGGCGATGATGTCGCGGAAGCTTGAGCCGGGCTTCACGACCTCGGCCGACAAACCGTACATCTCGATGTAGCGCTGGTTGCAGACGATGAGCCGCTGCCCGGCGTCGAACAGCAGGAGGCCCTGCGTCATGTTGTTGACGGCACGGTCCAGCCGCTGCTTTTCCAGCGTCAGCCGTTCGCGCGAAACGCGGTGCTGCTCCAGCAGCTTGCGCACGACGGCAATCAGCACGCCTGCAATCGCGAGCGCGGAAGAGGCCGCGACCGAGATCAGAATGCCGATCTGCTCGCGCCAATCCGCCAGGGCCGCCGCGCGCGTGGTGGTGGCCATCATCAGGATCGGGAAGTGGGGCAGCACATGGGAGGAGATCAGCCGGTCCTCACCGTCGATGGGGCTGTTGACGCGGCCGGCGAAATGATCGAGGCCGAACACCCTCTGATGCTCGAAAGGACCGGTCTTGAAGTTTCGTCCCATCAATTCGCCGGAATGCGGATAGCGGGCGAGCAGCGTGCCGTCGCGATGCAGCATCGAGATCGTCGCGCCTTCGCCGAGCACGACGGAGGCGAAGAATTTTTCGAAATTGGCGGGCTCGATGCCGCGTCCGACCATACCGAGGAACTCGCCGCGTGGTCCGACGACCCTCCGCGCCACCAGAATGGTCCATGCGCCGGAGATGCGGCTGTGCAGCGGCTCGATCAGGACATCAGGCGCATAGGGATCGTACTTGAAGGTGCGGAAGTAGGCGCGATCGGCAACATTCACCTTTGGGGCCGGCCATGCCGTCGACGAATTGATCAGATTGCCTTCGGCATCGATGATGTTGACGCCGCCCATATAGGGCAGCGCCTCGATCTTCGACCGCAGCATCCGGTGCACGTCCTCGCCCCCGAGGCGCTTGCGATAGTCCTCTCCAGTCGCAATTCCGGTGGTGCGGACGTGGTCGACGAAATCCTTCTGGATGACCGCGAAGTCCTGCAATTGCTGATCGAAATGATGAGCGAGCAGCAGCACGGTGTTTTCCAGCTCGCGGCTGGAATTGCGCAGCGCCCGCTCGCGGAAGTTCTGCGCCATCAGCACCGAGCCTATGGCGATGGCCGCGATCAGCAGCGTGCCGCCCACCACCAGCCAGCGGATCGGTCCGCTGCGCACGAAGACCTGGTCAAAGAGACGACTGCCGAATTTCATCTTCATGCTGGATCGTTGCCGCGCACACGTCAGGATCAATTCATGAGCCTGAGAACACCCGTTGGTTTACGGGGACGGTGTGGAGGTTAAGTTAGGAAGCGCGGTTAACGAGACGTGAACGGTCGCGCGCAAAAGCAATCCATGCGCGCGCCGTGAAAGCCACGCGTCAACGCAAGCCCGCTTCAGACGCGGTAATGGCCGGATTTCCCGCCGAGCTTCTCGACGAGATGGATGCCCTCGATGCGAACGCCGCGCTCGACTGCCTTGATCATGTCGTAGATGGTGAGGCAGGCGACCGATACCGCCGTGAGCGCCTCCATCTCGACGCCGGTCGGTCCCGTCACCTTCACGCTGGCCCGCACCACGCAGCCCGGCAGCTTTGCGTCAGGCTCGATGTCGACAATGACCTTCGACAGCGCGAGCGGATGACAGAGCGGGATCAGCTCCGAGGTGCGCTTGGCGGCCATGATGCCGGCGATGCGCGCGGTGCCGAGCACGTCGCCTTTCTTGGCGTTGCCGGACACGATCAGATCGAGCGTCGTCTTGGTCATGACGACGCGTCCCTCGGCGACCGCAAGCCGCTCTGTCGCGGGCTTGTCCGAGACGTCGACCATCCGCGCCTCGCCGGAGGCGCCGATATGGGTGAGGGCGGGGCCGGCCTTGGCTTTGGCCTGCTTCGTCTTGGCTGACCTGGTCTTTGCTGGCTTGCGCGCCATGTCAGCGCGTGCCCGCCGCGCGCGCCGTCGCCTCGCGCGCGAGCAGCGCGCGTGTTGCCGCCGTGACGTCGGCCTGCCGCATCAGGCTTTCGCCGACCAGGAAGGTCGACATGCCGACGCGCTCCAGCCGGGCGAGGTCTTCTTGCGTGAAGATGCCGCTCTCGCCGACCATCAGCCGATCCGCGGGGATCAGCGGCGCCAGCGCCTCGCTGGTCGCCAGCGTGGTCTCGAAGGTGCGCAAATTGCGGTTGTTGACCCCGATCATCGGCGACCGCAGCTTCAGCGCCCGGTCGAGCTCGGCGCGGTCGTGGATCTCGATCAAGACGTCCATGCCATGGGCGATGGCGGCGTCCTCGAGCTCCCTGGCGGCGGCGTCATCGAGCGCCGCCATGATGATCAGGATGCAGTCGGCGCCGTGTGCGCGCGCTTCGACCACCTGGTAGGGATCGAACAAGAAATCCTTGCGCAGCACGGGGAGCGAGGTTGCTTCGCGCGCGGCCACCATGAAGTCGAGATGGCCCTGGAACGAGGGCGTGTCGGTCAACACCGACAGGCAGGCTGCGCCGCCCGCCTCATAGGCCTTTGCGAGTGCCGGCGGGTCGAAATCGGCGCGAATGAGACCCTTGGAGGGCGAGGCCTTCTTGATCTCGGCGATCAGCGCGTAGCCGCCCTTGGCGTGCTTGGCCTTGATCGCGCGCAGGAAACCGCGCGGCGCGGAGGCGGCCTGGGCTTGCGCCTCGACAGTGGTGAGCGGCCGCGCGCGCTTCGCCGCCTCGATCTCCTCGCGCTTGTAGGTCTCGATCTTGGTCAGGATGTCGGACATGCGGGAGTTCAACTGTTGGAGACCGCGACCAGGTGCTTCAGCTTCGCGTTGGCCGCGCCGCTGTCGATCGAGCGGACGCCGATCGCGACGCCTTCCTTGAGGTCCTTGGCGCGGCCGGCCACGACCAGCGCGGCGGCGGCGTTGATCAGCGCCACGTCGCGATAGGGGCTCTGCTTGCCGTCGAGCACGCTCTGCAACGCGATCGCATTGGCGTCGGCGTCACCGCCTTTGAGCGCACCAGCCTCGCAACGCGAGAGCCCGGCTTCCTCCGGCGTCACCTCGAAATTCCGGATTTCGCCGTTGTGGAGAGCGGAGACGAAGGTCGGGCCGGTGAGGGTGATCTCGTCGAGACCGTCGGAGCCGTGCACCACCCAGGCGGAGTCGGAGCCGAGGTTCTTGAGCACCTGCGCCAGCGGCTGCACCCATTGCCGTGAGAACACGCCGACCATCTGCCGCTTCACGCCGGCCGGGTTGGACAGGGGGCCGAGCAGGTTGAAGATCGTACGCGTGGCAAGCTCGACGCGGGTCGGGCCGACGTTCTTCATGGCTGGATGGTGGGCGGGGGCGAACATGAAGCCGATGCCGCATTCGCGCACGCAGCGGCCGACCTGCCCCGGCTTGAGATCGATCTTCACCCCGAGCGAGGCCAGCACGTCGGCGGCGCCCGAGCGCGACGACAGCGCGCGGTTGCCGTGCTTGGCCACCGGCACGCCGGCGCCCGAGACGATGAAGGACGCGCAGGTCGAGACGTTGACCGAGCCGGAGCCGTCGCCGCCTGTGCCGACGATGTCGACCGCCTCGGGCGGCGCCTGCACGGTCAGCATCTTCGAGCGCATCGCCGCGACCGCGCCGGTGATCTCGTCCACGGTCTCGCCGCGCACCCGCAGCGCCATCAGGAGCCCGCCCATCTGCGAGGGCGTGGCCTCGCCGCTCATCATGGCATCGAAGGCGGAAGCGGCTTCGTCACGCGACAGGCTGGCGCCGGTCGCCACTTTTCCAATGATCGATTTCAGGTCGTCCATCGCGTGCTTTCAACTCACTGGTTCGCGCCGGTCACCTGCGCGAAGGCGGCCTGATTAATGGTGGTCCCGATGTCGGTTTCAAGCTTGTTGACGTAGGAAGCGACCTGCTCCTCGGTCTGGGCGCGGTCGAGGCTCTCCTTCAGCTTCTTGACCGCGTCCGAGGCGAAGTCGACCGCGGGATCGATGATCTCGGTGACGCGAAACACGATCATCTCGCTGCCGCCGCTCACGGCCGTCTGTCCGATGCCGTCCTTGGCGGTGCGGAAGGCCGCCGCCACGACGGTGCCGGGCACCCCGGCGGGCGAGTCGTCGCGCTTGAAGCCGGTCGCGGTCTCGACCTTGGTGCCAACCGCGGCCGCCTCGTCGGCGAGCTTGCCGCCCGCTTCGAGCTTCTGCACCATCTCGGTCGCCTTGGCCTTCAGCTTGGTCGCGATCTGGTCCTGGCGCCAGCGCGCCTCGACCTGGTCGCGGACCTCGTCGAGATTGCGGTCGCGCGAGGGCGTGATGGCGAGCACGTCGTACCAGACATAACCACCCTTGAACGAGATCGCGTCGTTGTCGACGCCGACGTCGGTGTTGAAGGCCTGCGACACCACGTCGAGGCCTTGCGGGATATTGGCGATCGGCTGGCCGTTCGGGGCGCGGCCGGAGCGGTCGACGGCTTCGATGGTCACGGCGGTGAGGCCGAGCTTCTGCGCCGCGTCGATGACGCTGGAGCCGCCGCCGCGCTCGTCCTCCATCTTGTCGCGGAGATCGGCGACCTTGACTCGGGCGCGCTCAGTCGCGATCTCGCGCTTGATGTCGCCGGCGAGCTTGGCGTAATCGGCCTCATTGCCCGGCTCGATCTTGTCGACCTTGACGATCGAGGTGCCGAGGGCGCCCTGAATCGGCTGGCTGATCTCACCGGCCGGAAGCGCGAAGGCAGCAGTCCCGACCGCAGGATCGAGCGCCGACTTGGTCACCAGTCCAAGATCGACGTCGGAAGCGCTGAGACCGCGCTCCTTGCCGAGGTCCTCGAACGACATGCCGCCGGCGAGGCGCTCGCGTGCCGCCTTGGCCTCGGCCTCGTTGGGAAACACGATCTGGTGGATCTGGCGCTTCTCCGGCGTGCCGAGCCGGTCCTTGCGCTGCTCGAACATCTTCTTGGCGTCCTCATCGGAGACCTCGGTCCATTTGCCGATTTCTTCCGGCGAGATCACGACGAAGGCGATCTTGCGATATTCGGGCGCGCGGAACTGGACCTTGTGGTCCTCGAAATAGGTCGCGAGGGCTTCGGGCGAGGGCGCCTCGATGGTGCCGGCCTGCGCAGCATCGAGCTTGACGAATTCAATGGCGCGCTGCTCGTTCTGGAACCGCGTCAGCACGTCGATCATGGCCTTGGGCGGCTCGAGGCCGGCACCGACCGTGCCGGTGATCTGCCGGCGCAGCGACACCTTGCGCTGCTCGGCGACATAGCGCTGTTCGGTGTAGCCGAAGTTGCGGATCAAGGCCTGGAAGCGGTTCGCGTCGAAATTGCCGCCGACGCCCTTGAAGTTGGGATCGTTCATGATGAGCTGGCGGATCTGCTCGTCGGACTGGCCAAGTCCGAGCCGGCGCGCCTCTTCGTCGAGAGCGGCTTCAGCGATCGTCTGCTGCAGCACCTGGCGATCCAGGCCGAAGGCGCGCGCCTGGTCGGGCGTCAGCGGGCGGCCGAACTGGCGGCTGATCTGCTGCAGGCGGTCGGTGTAGATCTGGCGGAACTCGTTGAGCGAAATTTCCGTGCGTCCGATCTTGGCGACCGTGGACTGGCCAAAGCCCTTGAAGATGTCGGCGATGCCCCAAATGCCGAAACTGACGATCAACACGCCCATCACCACGGCCATAATGGTCTTGCCGAGCCAGTTCGATGAGGCCTTGCGCATTCCTCGGAGCATTTGGTCCAACTTGTTTGGTCAGGAGGGGAACGGGAGCGCGTCTTAATGCAGATTCCGCAAAAGCGCGTCACCAAATTGATAGATCATCATAAAGTGGCGGCTTTCCCCCCGCAACCTCGCCTCATGCGACGGCGAGAAGCTGCGGTTAAGAGTCCCTGGTCTCTGGAACTGCGGCAGGTCCTCTGCTAGCGCATGAGCAAACCCCGTATCGCTGGAAACTGACATGACCGACGCCATCCGACCGCTGATCGCCGGCAATTGGAAAATGAACGGCCTGAAGGCCCAGGCTGCCGAATTCGACGCCATGCTCAACGGCGCGGCAGACGTGGCTGGCAAGGCCGACCTGCTGATCTGCCCCCCGGCGACCCTGATTGCGGCGTTCGCCGAGAAGGCGCGCGGCAGGAAAGTCGCGGTCGGGGCCCAGGACTGCCACCCCAAGGCTTCCGGCGCCCATACCGGCGATATCTCTGCCGAAATGCTCGCGGATGCGGGCGCAACCGCCATCATTGTCGGCCATTCCGAGCGCCGCGCCGACCACGGCGAGGGTGACGCGCTGATCCGGCAGAAGGCCGAGGCGGCCTGGCGCGCCGGGGCCATTGCGATCGTCTGCATCGGCGAAACGCAGGGCCAACGCGATGCGGGTCAGACCCTGGACGTCCTGCGCGGCCAGCTCCAGGGCTCGCTCCCAATTGCCTCCACCGCCGCCAATCTGGTCGTGGCCTATGAACCGGTCTGGGCGATCGGCACGGGCCTGACCCCCACGGCCCAGGATGTCGAGCAGATTCATGGCTTTATCCGGGAGTTCCTGATCTCCAGGTTCAAGGGCGAGGGGGCCAGGATGCGGATTCTCTACGGCGGCTCGGTCAAGCCCTCGAACGCAGCCGAGCTGATGGCGGTGAAAAACGTCAACGGTGCCCTGGTCGGCGGCGCCAGCCTGAAAGCGGCCGATTTCCTTGCCATAGCCAAAGGCTGTCCTAACTAAGCGCTGCCAACCCGAACCGTGGGTCCGGGCCCGATCGGGGGTGGCATTGCCACCTCCGATCGTGTAACACCGCGCAACTTCAGGAAAACCCGCGAAGCGCGATCGGCCGCCGTCAGGCGCCGCCCGCTTGTGACGGAAGGATATCATGCAGACCGTTGTCATCGTCATCCACCTCATGATCGTCGCCGTCATGATCGGTGCCGTCCTGCTCCAGAAGTCGGAAGGCGGCGGCCTCGGCATGGGCGGCGGCGCGGGCTTCATGTCGAGCCGCGGCACGGCGAACCTTCTGACGCGGACCACGGCGATCCTCGCCGTCGGCTTCTTCCTCACCAGCCTGTTCCTGTCCTGGTATGCCGGTTACGACCGCAAGCCGTCGTCGATCATCGGCCAGCCCGCGCAGACCCAGCCGGCCGGCGGATCGCCGATCGCGCCGCCGACCTCGGGCGGCATCCTGGATTCGCTGAAGAAGGCCGACGAGCAGCAGCAGGCACCGGCTCCGACCGGTCCTCAGGTGCCACGCTCGCAATAAAGCAGGGGGGCCATGCAGGGCGATGGCTACCGTCCTGCATCAACAATCCCCATCAAGGCACTGTCACCACTCTCAGTTCTGGATCACCCACAGGCCCGCAAAATCTTTGGGGCGGAATACGAATCGCTTTGGCGAATCGAATTCGAGGGATTAGAGGTTAAGTCCCATGGCGCGGTACATATTCATCACCGGCGGCGTGGTTTCTTCGCTCGGCAAGGGTCTGGCTTCGGCGGCACTGGGTGCCCTGCTGCAGGCCCGGGGCTACAAGGTCCGCCTCCGCAAGCTCGATCCCTATCTCAACCTCGATCCCGGAACGATGTCGCCGTATCAGCACGGCGAAGTGTTCGTGACCGATGACGGCGCGGAGACCGATCTCGATCTCGGTCACTACGAGCGCTTCACCGGCCGGCCGGCGACCAAGGCCGACAACATCACCACGGGACGCATCTACCAGGACATCATCTCCAAGGAGCGCCGCGGCGATTATCTCGGCGCGACCATCCAGGTGGTTCCGCACGTCACCAACGCCATCAAGGAATTCGTCCTCGACGGCAATGACGATTACGACTTCGTGCTGGTCGAGATCGGCGGCACCGTCGGCGACATCGAGGGCCTGCCGTTCTTCGAGGCGATCCGCCAGCTCAAGAACGAGCTGCCGCGCGATCATGCCGTCTACATCCATCTGACGCTGCTGCCCTATATTCCCAGCGCCGGCGAGCTCAAGACGAAGCCGACGCAGCACTCCGTGAAGGAGCTGCGTTCGATCGGCATCCAGCCGGACATCCTGCTCTGCCGTACCGACCGCGAGATCCCGAAGGAAGAGCGGCGCAAGCTCGGGCTGTTCTGCAACGTGCGCGAAAGCGCCGTGATCGAGGCGCGCGACGTCGACAACATCTATGCGGTCCCCGAGGCCTATCACAATGCGGGCCTCGACGACGAAGTGCTCGCCGCCTTCGGCATTGCCTCGCGGATTCCGCCGGAGCTGCGCAGCTGGCAGCAGATCAACGAGCGCATCCGCAACCCCGAAGGCAACGTCACCATCGCCATCGTCGGCAAGTACACCGGCATGAAGGATGCGTATAAGTCGCTGATCGAGGCGCTCTCGCATGGCGGCATCGCCAACAAGGTGAAGGTCAATCTCGACTGGATCGAGAGCGAGATCTTCGAGAAGGAGGATCCGGCGCCGTTCCTCGAGCACGTCAACGGCATCCTGGTGCCCGGCGGCTTCGGCCAGCGCGGCGCCGAGGGCAAGATCAAGGCGGCGCAGTTCGCGCGCGAGCGCGACGTGCCGTATTTTGGCATCTGCTTCGGCATGCAGATGGCGGTGATCGAGGCCGCGCGGAACCTCGTCGGCATCGAGGACGCCAACTCCACCGAGTTCGGCCCGACCAGGGAGCCCCTGGTCGGCCTGATGACGGAGTGGCTGCGCGGCAACGAGCTCGAGAAGCGCTCGCAGGCGGGCGACCTCGGCGGCACGATGCGGCTTGGTGCCTATCCGGCCGCGCTCAACCGCGGCAGCCGCGTCTCGCAGGTCTATGGCGGCGCGACCGAAATCTCCGAGCGTCACCGCCATCGCTACGAGGTCAACACCGCCTACAAGGACCGCCTCGAGCAGCACGGCCTGAAATTCTCAGGGCTCTCGCCCGACGGCGTTCTGCCTGAAATCGTCGAATACGAGGATCATCCCTGGTTCATCGGCGTCCAGTTCCATCCCGAGCTGAAGTCGCGGCCGTTCGAGCCGCATCCGCTGTTCGCCTCGTTCATTCAGGCGGCGATGGTGCAGAGCCGGCTGGTGTAGCCGGCTCGGACTTCCCTGACGAAGTCTTGCTCGCACGTCCGGCTACGCCGCCGCGACGTCCATCCTGCGGCAGAAGCAAGATGCCTTGATCGGCACCTCCGCCCGCGACTGGGCGAGGTCTAGTCGCTGCTTGATCAGCGGCCTCTCGGCCTTGTCGCCACGCCGCATGAGACATTCGTGCAAGCCGTGAAGCGACCACAGATTGTCCGGATGCTGGCAGGCCCGGCTCAGCTTTCCATCAAGGCCGAGATCGGAACGGTACACCGCCTCGGCTTCCTCGATCCGTCCCTGTTCCAGCAGCAGCGCGCCGAGTGCGTGACGCGGTGGCTGCATCCATCCCCACGGCTCGTCATAGGGCAGGGCGTCGCTGAGCGCGACTGATCTGCGCAGCTCAGCGAACGCAAAGTCGTAGTTGGCTTTGCGATATTCCAGTTCACCATTCAACATGGCTTCGGCCACGCCGAGCAGGGCGACGACCTTGTTGTTGTGCACGAGCCGGCTCTCCGGCACGCGCGTCTTCGCCTGTGCGAACAACGTTTTCTCAGTTTCGGCGTCGGCGACGTGGCCAAGCGCCGAATGAGCCACCGCCTTGGCGTAGTGGATCATCACCGTCACCGAGCAGTATAGCTCGCGATCCTCCGGCAGCTGTTGGGCAATGATGTCGTGCCATTTGCCGAAACGCACGAGAACGTGCTGCTTCATCGTCAAATAGCCTTCCAGGAAGTCCGCCATGGGGGGCGATTGAATGCGCAGCACCGGCTCCGGCACGGTGGCAATGAGTTCCTCGGCCCCTGCGATAGCGGGGGCGTATTGACCCAGGAACATCGCGCCGTAGATGGCGAAGTGGAAGTTGTGGATGACATAGACCAGGTAGACACCCGGATCATCCGAATAAGCGAGGAACCTGCGGTCGGTCGCCAGCGCCTTCTGGTTGTAGAGCAGGACGTCGTTGTACTGCCCGCACAGCACGTCGAGATGCGTCGGCATGTGGATCAGATGGCCGCTATCGGGGGCGATCGCGCGCAGCCGGTCGCCAGCCCGCATCGCCCGTTGCGGGAAGGGAGACATCTCCATGAGGTGGACGTAGAGATGAAGCAGTCCCGGATGATTCCACGCAGCCGACCATCGATCGAAAGCTTGTTCGAGCACGGCCCTGCATTCCTCGGTGCCGGCGCCCTTGGTGGGTTCACCAGACTCAAGGTCCCACATCAGCCACGGCGTCTCGTTCATGATCGATTCGGCAAAGATGGCTCGGACCTCGAGATCGTCGGGATACGTGGCGAAGACCTTTCGCATCTCTCGCGTGAAGGCCTTGTCCCACGGCGCCATGTCCTCGATCGTTTCACGCTGCGGATAGCGCGCAGACAGGGCGCGGATCAGCGCTTGCTCGACCGGGCTCGCCTTGTCCGCCTGCGCGAGCGCGTCCTGCGTCGCATCGTATGATGCAGCGAGCGCCAATTGACGGCCTTGTGGGTCATAGCGGCCCCAGGGCAGGTTGTAGTTCGGACCCGCGGCGTAGCCGATGCCCCAGTGCGCCATGGCGCAGCTGTTATCGAACTCGAGCGCCCTGCGAAAACATTTGATCGCCTCGCCGTGGTTGAATCCGAACACCCAGTTGAGCCCTCGGTCAAACCAGAGCTGCGCATCAGGCGAAGTCGTGGTGATTTTGCGGCTGTACGGTCCGAGATCAAAATAGGTCATTGCCTCTGCCTCCTTTGATCGCTTCGGTCGTTTCGCCGATCGCTCTCGGGCCGTCGGCGGCTGATACGCCCGGACCGAACCTGCACATTATCAAGGGCGCCGGCCCCGCGCTATCGAGCTATGCGCGAAACGCCATGAGGGGCGCCCGGGCGAGGCTCAAGACAGAGTTGTGGCCAGCGGGTATAACCGCCGCTCGTGTCAGGGAGGACCATGAATGATCTACGAAATGCGCGTCTATCGCTGCCTGCCCGGCCGCCTGCCGGCATTGCTCAAGCGGTTCGAGACTGCCACGCTGAAGATCTGGGAGAAGCACGGGATCAAGCAGGCGGGATTCTTCACGACCGTGATCGGCGAATCCAACCAGGAGCTGACCTATTTCCTCGCCTGGGACTCGCTTGCCGAGCGCGAGAAGAAGTGGGGCGCGTTCATGACCGATCCGGACTGGATGAAGGCCCGCGCCGAGAGCGAATCCGACGGGCAGATCGTTGCCAATATCGTCAGCCAGATTCTGGCGCCGACCGCGTTCTCGGCGGTGAAGTGAGCGCCGGTCGGCGCTGCGCAGCCTCATTGGGGACCCTGGCGCAACCCTGATATTCGGACCGCCCGGGCGGAAGAGGGTTGATCCGACCCTCATGGCGGCTATGGTCGCGCCGAAACGAGGGATTTGCCTTGAGCTCTTCGAATTCAGCGGCGCCGGTCGTCACCATCGGCGGGGTCAAATTCGGCAATGATCTGCCGATCTCGGTCATTGCTGGGCCCTGCCAGCTCGAGAGCCGCCAGCATGCGCTGGAGGTAGCCTCCGCGCTGAAGGAGATCGCGGCGCGGCTGAACATCGGCCTCGTCTACAAGACCTCGTTCGACAAGGCCAACCGCACCAGCGCGGCGGCGGCGCGCGGGCTGGGCCTTGCGCAGTCGCTGCCGATCTTCGCGGAGATCCGATCCTCGTTCGGCTTGCCTGTCCTGACCGACGTGCACGAAGCCACGCAATGCGCCGAGGTGGCGCAGGCGGTGGACATCCTGCAAATTCCGGCCTTCCTGTGCCGGCAGACCGATCTGCTGCTGGCGGCGGCTGCGACCGGCAAGGTCGTCAACGTCAAGAAGGGTCAGTTCCTGGCGCCCTGGGACATGGCCAACGTCGTGACCAAGATCACCAGCGCGAACAATCCGAACGTGCTCGTCACCGAGCGCGGCGCCTCATTCGGCTACAACACGCTCGTGTCCGACATGCGCGCGCTGCCGATCCTTGCGCGCACCACCGGCGCGCCCGTCATATTCGACGCCACCCATTCGGTGCAGCAGCCGGGCGGGAAGGGGACATCGTCGGGCGGTGAGCGCGAATTCGTGCCGGTGCTGGCGCGTGCAGCTGTCGCGGTCGGCGTTGCCGGCGTCTTCATCGAGACCCATCCTGATCCCGATCGCGCGCCATCGGACGGCCCCAACATGGTGCCGCTGCGCGAGTTCGAGGGGCTGGTCGCGCGATTGATGGCGTTCGACGCGCTGGCCAAAAGTACGTCAAAGACGACGTCAAAGAGCACCATGCGCTGATGCACCAGCCTGTGACCAGGCCGTCGTCCGACCAGAAATTTCCGCCCGCGATCAACATCATTGCGCTCGCCGGCTTCTCGGCCGCACTGTCGACGCGCGCGCTCGATCCCGTCCTGCCGCATGTCGCGGATGATTTCGCGATCAGCATCACGACGGCCGCCAGCATCGCGGCCGGCTTTGCCCTGATCTACGCGCTGGTTCAGCCGGCGATCGGAGCGGCGGCCGATCTGTTCGGCAAGGCGCGATTGATGACGGCGTGCCTGGCGCTGCTGGGCGTTGCCTGCATCCTCGGCGCGCTCGCCACCTCCTTCTCCGGATTGTTCGCAAGCCGCATCCTGGCCGGCATCGCCGCAGGCGGCGTGTTTCCTGTCGCGCTCGGCCTCACCGCCGATCTCGTCGCGCCGGCCAAGCGGCAGGTTGCGATCGGGCGCACGATGGCGGGCTCGATGACCGGCAATCTGCTCGGCTCGTCCGCCAGCGGAATCATCGGCGATTTCATCGGCTGGCGCGGCGTGCTCGTGATCCTCGGCGCGCTCGGGCTGATCGCGGCCGTGGCGGTTGCGGCAGGATTTCGCGGGGCGGCGCTGACGGCACCGCCGAAGACGGATTTCAGGACGTTGCGGCAGGGCTACCGCACGATCTTCTCCAATCCCAACACGCGCTACAGCTATTCGGCCGTGTTCGTCGAAGGCTGCTGCGTGTTCGGCTTGTTTCCCTTCATCGCCGCGTTCCTGTTCGATCTCGGCGAGAAATCGCTGTCGATCGCGGGCATCGTGATCGCGGGATTTGCGGTCGGCGGGTTGCTCTACACGCTCACCGTCTCGCGCATGCTGCCGCGGCTCGGCGTCAAGGGCATGATGATCGCGGGCGCGAGCCTCGTGGCGTTGCAGCTCGGCGCGCTCGCCTTCGGTCCCGGCTGGAAGCTGCAATTCGTCAGCATGCTGGCGATGGGCTGGGGCTTCTACATGATCCATGGCTGCCTGCAGGTGTTCGCCAGCGAGCTGTCGATCGGTGCGCGGGCGACGGCGATGTCGCTGCATTCGTTCTTCTTCTTCATGGGGCAGACGGTGGGGCCGCTCGCCTACGGCTTCGGGCTGCAGCATGCCGGCAAGATGCCGACATTGCTCGCAAGCGCTGTGATCATGGTGGTGCTGGGCCTCGTCTGTGCCCGCATGCTGCGGCAGCGGGCGCCGTCAGATGCCCGCGTCTGAGAGCGCGTCCGGGAGAAGCGTCCTTTCAAAAAGCCGCGCGAGCGGTCTTTGTGGCGCTCAGGCGCTCGCGTGGGCCTCCTGCCAGAGGTCAAGCACCTCGGGGCGCGTAATGCCACGGGTGATGAACACGATGCGCGAACGGCGGTCGGCATCGGGCCATTTTGCAAGCGCCACCGGCGGATGGAAGACGTGGTGGACGCCATGGACCGCGACCGGGGTCGCTTCATCGCGAAGATTCAAGATGCCCTTGACCCGCAAGAGGTCCTCTCCCCGGGTGGCGCGCAGATGCGCGAGCCAGCGCGATACGGCCATCCAGTCCAGGGGATCGTCGAATGCGATCATGAAGCTAAGGATCGATGCATCGTGGCTGTGATGCTCGTGATGGGCGTGACCGTCACCGTGATGATGGGCGCGCTCATGCGCCGCCTTGGCGACGTCGGCGAACGCCTGCTCGTTGAGCCAGCGCTCGATATCGGCTGTCTTCTTTTCCGGATCAATGAGGGCAGCGCCGAATAGTTGGGCCGGATCGACCTCGCCATGCACCACGCTCTCGATCCTGGCGCCAGGATTGAGCCGACGAAGCCGCAAGTCCAATGCGTCAGTGTCCTTGACCAAATCGCGTTTGGTGATCAGCAGCCGGTCGGCGAGCGCGACCTGCTTCACCGCCTCGTATTGGCGGTCGAGCTGCCGTGCTGCATTGACTGCATCGACGGTCGTCACCACGGTGTCTAGCCGCAGAAAATGCGAGACCAAAGGGTTGTTCAGCAGCAGCTGAGCAATGGGAGCGGGGTCAGCCAACCCCGTTGTCTCGACCAAAATCCTGCGGAACGGCGGTACCTCGCCACGATCGCGGCGCACCAGCAGCGCGCGCAGGGTCTCTTCCAGATCGCTGCGAATAGTGCAGCAAATACAACCACTCGCAAGCACGGCGACTTCGCCGTCGACGCGTTCCACGAGGAGGTGGTCGAGGCTGACTTCGCCATATTCGTTGATGACGACGGCGCTGTCCTTCATCGCGTCATGGCGCAGCAGGCGGTTGAGCAGTGTCGTCTTGCCGCTGCCAAGAAAGCCGGTGATCAGTGACACCGGAGTCCGCTCGGCGGATTTGTCGCTCTCGAACAGGCTCATCGGCGTCCTCAACCCTGGTCTTATTTTTGTCGCTGGACATCAGCCTAATGGAGGACGAGCATTCCGAAAACAGAATCTTAAGCCCGATCTCAGCGGGCACAACCCGGGAGGAAACGATGGACGATACCAAAGGCGACGAAGAGAAGGGCGGTGCCGCGACCGATCGGCGGACCCTGCTCCGCACGGCAGGCCTTGCCGGTGCGGCTGGGGCGGCATTCGCAGGTGCGATGCACGGCAAGTTCTCACTCGCACCGATTACCGAGGCGCAGGCCCAAACCGCAGCGATGCCAAAGGGCGTGGACAAGCCTTGGTGGCCCTCGAAATGGGGCAAAGACGACGAGGCCGGCGCGTCGAACCACATCACGCCAGCGAAGGTTCTCGATGCCGTGAAGTGGATCAAGGATGGCAAGATCTACAAGATCGGCCGCGTTTACGAGCAAGGCATGCCGTTGTTTGGCGCCCGCGCATTCTCATTGCGCATTCCCGGCGGGCCGACTGGCGGCCCGTTCGGCGACAACAAGCTCGTCTATCACGACGAGTTTCTCGCCACCGAAATCGGCCAGACCGGTACACAATTCGACGGGCTCGGCCATATCGGTATCCAGCTGGGTAAGGACGGCGACAAGAGCGAGATGCGCTTCTACAACGGCTTCAGCGCCGCAGAGATCGGCGACGCCTACGGCCTGAAGAAGCTTGGCGCCGAGAAGCTCAAGCCGCTGTTCACACGCGCCCACCTGATCGATATGGTCGCGCTGAAGGGCGGCATGATGGACGCGGGCCAAGAGATCACCTCGGCCGATATCAAGGCGGCGCTGGCGAAGCAAAGCATCGCGGAGAGCGACATCAAGCCAGGCGATGCGATCATGTTCCACACCGGCTGGGGCTCCCTGTGGATGAAGAACAATGATCGCTACAATAGCGGCGAGCCTGGAATCGGCCTCGATGCTGCGAAGTGGATCATCGAGAAGGATCTCGCGCTGACCGCGGCAGACACCTGGGCGGTCGAAGTGGTGCCCAATCCGGACAAGTCGCTCGCCTTCGTGGTTCACGCCGAATTGCAGACCAAGCACGGCATCCTCAACCACGAGAACCTGATCTTTGACGAGTTGATTGCCGACAAGAAGTACCAGTTCGTCTACTGCTTCACGCCATCGCCGATCAAAGGCGCGACCGGCAGCAATGGCTGTCCGATCGCGATCACCTGACGCGGACAAAAAGCGGGTGGGCGGGACTTCCCCGCCCATCACGCGAAGCCCCGCCCAATCACCCCCGTTCGCGATAGTTCGCGATAGGGCGTGACGCCAGGGGGCATAGCTCCCACCACGACACCGTCGGCTCGGTATACATGGCACACGAATTGCTTCGATTCTGGGCAAATCGAGGTGTGAGACCGTGGACGTCCAGACCAGTCATTCGGCCAACGCAGGCGGTCCGGGCCGTTCGACCGGATATCTCACCAAGCCGCCGCTGCGGCGTTTCCTCACCGATTGCCACGCCGAATTCCGGACCGACAATTCCGGCGAGCTTGCCGACTACATTCCCGAGCTGAAGCGTGCAAATCCCGATCATTTCGGCATCGCGCTCGTCACCATCGACGGCCATGTCTACGAGGTCGGCGACAGCGAGGTGGCGTTCACGATCCAGTCGGTGTCCAAAGCCTTCGTCTTCGCGCTGGCGCTGGAGATGGTCGGCGAGGCGCGCGTCTCGGCCACGATCGGTGTCGAGCCGAGCGGCGAGGCCTTCAACTCGATCCGGCTCACCAACGACAACCGTCCCTTCAACCCCATGGTCAATGCCGGCGCGATCGCCTGCTCGGGCCTTATCTATGAGGTCGAAGGGAAGGGCGCCTTCGAGCGCGTCCGCGCCAAGCTCAGCGCGTTCGCCGGCCGCGAGCTCGGCGTCGACGAGGCCGTACACGCGTCGGAGACCGCGACCGGCAATCGCAATCGGGCAATTGCGTGGCTGCTGCGGAATTACGCGGTGCTGCCCGACGACGTCGATGCCGTGCTCGACGTCTATTTCCGCCAATGCGCGATCCTGGTCACCGCGCGCGACCTCGCGGTGATGGCGGCAACGCTCGCCAATCGCGGCATCAATCCGGTGACGGGCGTGCAGGTGATCACGCCGCACATCGTCGCGCGCACGCTTTCGGTGATGACGAGCTCGGGCATGTACGACTATGCCGGCGAGTGGACCTACCGCGTGGGCATTCCCGCCAAGAGCGGCGTCGGCGGCGGCATCGTCGCGGCGCTGCCCTCGCAGCTCGGGCTCGGCACCTTCTCGCCGCTGCTCGACAACCATTTCAACAGCGTGCGCGGCCTGAAGGTCTGCGAGGCGCTGTCGGCGCGGTTCGACCTGCACATGCTCAATCGCAACGCCGACGTCCGCACCAGCATCATGGCGGATTACGACGTCTACGGCATCTCCTCGCGCCGCAGCCGCCAGCCACACGAGCAGCAGATCCTCGACGAACGACACAGCGACATCCGCGTGCTCGAGCTGGTCGGTGCGATGAATTTCGCCACGATCGACTACGTCACCCGACGGCTCACCAGCGAGCCGCCGAACGCGCCGCTGCTGATCATCGATTTCCGCCGCGTCCCCGACGTCACCGCGGCCGGCGCCGAGCTGCTCGGCGAGACGCTGGCCGCGCTCGGCAATGCCGGCGTCACCGCCGTCCTGTCCGGCTTCGAGACCACCTCCGCGGTGTGGCGCGCGATCGCCGCGCGCACTGCCGAGCCGCGCCGGCTGCGCCGCTTCGCACTGCTCGACGATGCCATCGAATGGGCCGAAGACCAGGTGATCTACCGCTTCGGCGGCTTCACCGATCTCAAGGAGAGCGCGCATCTCGGCGAGCAGGCGCTGCTGGCCGAGCTCGATGCCGAGGAGATCGCTGCCATCGTCAAGCTGTCGACCACGCGCCATTACGCGGCCGGCCAGCGCATCATCGCGGCAGGCGAGCCCGCCAATTCGCTGTTCTTTCTCCAGAGCGGCATGGTCAGCGTGAAGCTGCGCAGCGGCGTGCGGCTCGCTTCCCTCGGCCCCGGCATGGAATTCGGCGAGATGGCGATCCTGGAGCAAAGCCGCAGCGCCGACGTCTTGGCCGACACGCCCGTCACCTGCCTCGAACTGCCGCTCGACAGCTTTGCCGATTACCGCCGGCTGCACCCGGAAACGTCGTTGAAGATCATGCGCAACCTCGCCGCGATCCTGGCGCGGCGGCTGGTGCTGGCGAATGCCAAGGTGGACTTGCTGAGCGCGTATTAGGTGCTGGACTATCGCGCTCGCCCTCCGGCTGACGCGGCTTCCAGCCTGATATCGCTGGGTGCCTAGAAAATATGCAACCTTTTGTTGCTCTACAATCACACCGCAGAGGGAAATCGCCGACTCATCCGGCGATAAAACCGATCATCGATGGTTCGCCGGTGGCGAAGCAGCTAGGTATTTCCCGTTTGAGGAATCTGGCTATCATGGGCAGCGCAGGCCCAGCGGAATTTTCAATGATCCGGGCGGACGGGGTTGGGCCCACGCGTGGGACGCTCTTCAGGGCTTTTCTGGCCGGCACTGCTCTTGCGACGGTTGCATTGCTGCCGTCACTGGCGCGAGCGCAGGTCTGGCAGGACGGCGGCGTCGACAACGGCAATTACAACGCGCCGACCAATTGGTCGACAGGCACCGTCCCCGACAGCGCGGGTGAAACCGCGACCTTTTCCAGCACGGGCACGACGGCTGTCACGGTCACGCTTGGCCCCATCGCACCCCAGTCCTGGATTTTCGACGCTGCCTCACAAGGCTACACAATAAGCGGTCAGGCGGTGAATTTTGTCACCGGCATCACCAACAATGCCGTCGGCGTCGGTACTTTCATCTCGATCAGCAACAACATGACGGGCACCACGATCTCGCAGGCGGGGTCGAGCCGGTTGACGCTGTCCGGCACCAACTCGTTCACCACCACCAGCGTTACCGCCGGAACCTTCCTCAACACCGGCACTCTGAACACGTCGTTGACCAACAGTGCCATCGCGAGCAATTCAGGCAACCTGACCGGCGACATCACCAACTCCGGCAATTTCTCCAACATTCCCGGCGGCGTCATCTCAGTGACCACGATTGCCAACAACGGTGGCACGATCTTCAACAACGGCTCGATCACGACGACGGGAGGCACGACCAATTCCGGCACCTTCAACACGACGGGCACGGTCAACGGCGGGCTGACGAATTCGGGCACGGCCAACGCGAGGGGTGTGTTGAATGACGGCATCACCAACCAGGGCAGCGGCGTCTTCGCGCTGATCAACGATCTCACCACCAACGGTGCGCTGACCAACAACGGGACGTCGAGCCTGGCCGTGCAGTTCGGCAGCTTTACCGGCATCACGACGCTGACGAACAATTCGACCTCGGCCACCGCAGTCCAGGTCTTCGCGGGCCGTACGCTGAGCGCGACCAGCATCGTCAACAACGCCGGCACCTTCACCAACGGCGGTACGGTGACGACAAGCGCAGGGACGACGAACGCAGCCGGCGGTACCTTCACGACGACTGGAACGGTCAATGGCGGACTGACGAATTCCGGCACGGCGAACGCAGCCGGCACGATCAATGGCAACGTCGACCATCAAAGCGGCACCTTCACGGTGACCGGTGCGCTCACCGTCAACGGTACCCTGACCACCGGTACCACATCAGACCTTTTCGTCTCAGGCGGCGATCTCACCGTCACGACGCTGATCAACCAGTCCAGTGCGATGATTCACGGGACAACAATTGACGCCGGACGGACGGTCAATGCGACGACCGTGACCAACAACGGCAATCTCGGAGTCACGGGAACGCTGAATGCGACAAACACCATCAGCAACGCCATCGGCGCCAACATTGTCGTCGATCCCACCGGGACGATCAATGGATCGATCAACGCCGCTGGCGGATACACCCAGCTCTACGGGACGATCAACGGCAACATGACGCTGTCTGGCAGCCTCGCTTCGATGAACGTCTACGGCGGCAACGTCACGGGACGGGTGGATCTGACGGCAGCCGGCGCGAATGTCTACTCGACCTCCGGCGGTGGGACCTTCGGCTCGCTCGCCGGCGTAGCAGGCACCCAGCTGGATACGGACGTGTTCACCATGACGGTCGGGGGCGACAATTCGACGTCCGTGTTCGCCGGATCCGTGATCGGCACCGGCAACCTCGTGAAGACCGGTTCCGGCACCCTGATCCTCTCGGGCAACAGCGGCGCCTACACTGGGAGCACGACCGTCAGCGCTGGTGTCCTGGTGGTGGAGGGCTCGCTCGCGTCCTCGGTCCTCACTGTGAATACCAACGGATTCCTGAGCGGAACCGGTACCGTCGGAGCCACCCTGATCGCGGGAGGCTATTTCTCGCCGGGTGCCCCGGGTACGCCGGGAACCTCCATGACACTGGCAAGCCTCGCGATGCAGTCCGGGGCGTACTTCAATGTCTTCCTCAATCCCACGACGTCCACCTTTGCCAATGTCACGGGCAACGCAACGCTCGGCGGCGCCACTGTCAGCGCCAACTTCGCGGCCGGCTCTTACGTCGCCAAGCAGTACACGATCCTGAATGCGGGCAGCATCACCGGCACGTTCGATCCTACCGTGGTGAACATCAGCCTGCCGGCGAATTTCAAGACGTCACTGAGCTACGATGCGACCCACGCTTATCTGGACCTCGCGCTGATCTTTGCGCCGCCGTCCGGCAACCTGAATGCCAATCAGCAGAATGTCGGCAACGCCATCATCAATTATTTCAACACCAACGGCACGATCCCGATCGCGTTCGGCGGCCTGATGCCTGGCGGCCTGACGCAGCTATCTGGCGAGGCGGGTAGCGCGCCGCAGCAGGCGACGTTCAACGCCATGAACCAGTTCATGGGCGTGATGACCGATCCCTTCATTGCGGGCCGGGGCGATCCCTTCAGTGCGGGCGGCACGCCGAACGCGTTTGCTGATGAGAGCCTGGCCTATGCAGGCATCGGCCGCGGCAAGAGCGAGCGCGACGCTTATGCTGCGATCTCCACCAAGGCGCCGGTTGCGCCCTCGTTCGAGCAGCGGTGGAGCGTCTGGGCGGCGGGGTTCGGCGGGACGCAGCAGACTGACGGCAGCACGATCGTCGGCTCCAATACCACCACCAGCAACATCTACGGCACTGCTGTCGGCGCGGATTATCGCGTCTCGCGCGATACGCTGGTCGGCTTTGCGCTTGCCGGCGGCGGCACCAGCTTTACCGTGGCTAACGCGTTTGGCGGCGGCCGGTCGGACCTGTTCCAGGCCGGTGCGTTCTTCCGGCATGTCGTGGGGCCAGCCTACATCTCCGGCGCGCTGGCCTATGGCTGGCAGAACATCACGACCGATCGCACGGTGACGGTTGCCGGTCTCGATCGCCTGCGCGCCGAGTTCGGCGCCAACACCTATTCCGGCCGGCTCGAGGGCGGCTATCGCTTCGTGGCGCATGGCGTCGGTCTCACGCCTTATGCGGCAGCACAGTTCACCACCTTCGACCTGCCGGCCTACGCCGAGCAGGCGATCGTTGGCAGCAATCAGTTTGCGCTGACGTACGGCGCCAAGAGCGTCACCGACACGCGGACCGAGCTCGGCCTGCGCGCCGACAAGGCCTTTGCCGAGACCGACGGTGTTGTCACGCTGCGCGGGCGGCTCGCCTGGGCGCACGATTTCAATCCGGACCGCACCATTGGCGCCACGTTTCAGACGCTGCCCGGTGCAAGCTTCGTCGTGAGCGGCGCGGCGATGGCCGCGGATTCCGCATTGGTAACGGGATCGGTCGAGAAGAAGTGGTTGAGCGGCTGGTCGGCCGCAGGCACTTTCGAGGGCGAATTCTCTGGCGTCACGCGGTCCTACGCAGGCAAGGGCGTGGTCCGGTACGCGTGGTGAAGCGGATCTGTCCGGACAGGACCTAGTCTAGGGTGCAGTGAGAGAGGTGTTATCTCGCGCCACCTGCCGCGATAGGCTCCATCCCGCTCGCGATGATCGCGTCGCGCGCGGCGGGGGAGGCGAGGAAGTTTATCAAGGCGCGGCCAGCGTCCGGCTCCTTCGCGCCCGTCGCAATCCCAGCCGAGAAGATCGTAATCTTCTGCAATTCGTCCGGCAGGGGACCTACGATATCGATGCCCTTGACGGGCTTCAATTCGCTGATCTGCTGAAAGCCGAGCTCGGCCTCGCCGTGCGCGACGATCTCGCCGACCGGCGTTGCCGGAATCTTGCGCGCCTTGTCCTTCATGGCCTCAGTGATGCCGAGCTTGTCGAACATCTCGGTCGAGACGTAGACGCCGCTGGCGCTGTCGGAATAGGCGATCGTCTTCGCCGCCAGCAGCGCGCGCTTGACCGCATCGGCCGAGCTGATGTCCGGCTTCGGCGCGCCCGATTTCACCGCGATTCCGATCGGCGACTTCGTGAGATCGACCTGACTGCCGGCGACGACCTTGCCCTTGCTCGCAAGGTCGCTCAGGGCATAGCCCACCATGATCAGGACGTCGGCCGGCTCGCCGCGCTCGAGCCGCACCGGGATCGCGTTCGCGGTCGTTCCCATCGACGGCCCATATTCGGTGAGCACCTTGTTGCCACTGGCCTTCTCGAATTCCGGCACGAGCGCCTTGTAGGCGGCCGTCAGTCCGCCCGAGATCATCACCCGCACCTCAGCGGCATCCGATGTGCCGGTCAGCACGAGGACGCCGAGGACGCCTAGCGCAAAATTACGGAATGTTGCCGAGATTGATGTCATCGTCGTCGTCTCCAACTAGCCCCGTCCGCGATAGGGCGCGACGCCTTGCTCCGGCACCCACAGGCCCTTCGGCACGCGGCCGGTCTGCCAGAACACGTCGATCGGGATGCCGCCGCGCGGATACCAATAGCCGCCGATGCGCAGGAATTTCGGCTTGATCTCGCTCGCGATGCGCTTGCCGATCATCACGGTGCAATCCTCGTGGAAGGCGCCGTGATTGCGGAAGCTCGCGATGTAGAGCTTGAGCGATTTCGATTCCAGCAGCCACGCCGCCGGCGCGTAGTCGATCATCAGATGCGCGAAATCCGGCTGGCCCGTGACCGGACAGAGCGAGGTGAATTCCGGCACGGTGAAGCGCACCAGATAGTCCGTGCCTTTCTGCGGATTGGGCACGCGGTCGAGCTGGGCTTCTTCCGGCGTGTGCGGCCACTCGACCGCGCGGCCGAGCTGGAGGGATTTTTTCGCCATCGTCGTCACATCCTTTTACGGATGTCGGGATGGACGCAATCGCGGCCGTCGTCAACCCGAGGCGATCGTCTGGATCATGACGATGCGGTCGTTGCCGGACTCGCAGCCCCACAGCTCGCCCGGACGGCCGTCGAGCTGGCGGACATTGGCGTTGGCCTTGTCGCTGGCGAGGACGTTGAACTTCTCGGTGGCGGGATCGAACCTCACGATGGCATTCGCGGAGAAATCGGTCAGCCAAACCTTGTCCTTGTCATCGACATACACGGCATAGGCGCGGGGACGTTCGCCCGGCAGCTTCCAGGTCTTCCACGAGCCGTCGTCGGGATCATGCACCGAGACGTGGCCGCTGTTCCACTCGCTGACCCAGATCCGGCCTTTCGAATCCGACCAGACGCGCCGCGAGCCCTGGTTCGGGGTCGGCGGCTCGACCACGGTCGCATTGCCGCCCGCGCGGTCGATCTTCGCGATATGGCTGCCAGCGAGGGAGGCGTACCAGACATCACCCTTGGGCGTCACCGTGATGCCGTAGGGGCCGACCCCCTTCGGCGCCTTGAACACATTCATCTCGCCGGTCTTCGGAGACAGCCGGCCGTAATAGCCGGATTGCCCGGTGAACCAATAGGTGCCGTCCTTGTCGAACACGCCGGTGTTGAGATTGGCTGAGGCGAACCTTTCCGGCAGGCGGAACAGCGTGACGCTGAGATCGGAAGGGTCGACCCGCGCGATCGCGTTCTGGCCGCCCTCGGTGATCCAGGGCGCGCCATCGGGGCCGATCGTCACGCCGTGTGGGGCCGCGCCCTGGCCGAGGCTGACCGTCTTGAAACGGCCATCGCGTGGATCGAGTCTGCCGAGCAGGCCCTTGCCCTGCGCCGTGAACCAGATCGTGCCGTCGGGGGCGGGGGTGAGATCATGCAGGCCGATGCCCGGGCTGATGGGATAGTATCTCGTCCGGAACGGGCCTTCCTGCGCAAAACCTGGGCGGGCGGCAAGCAGCGCGGTGCTCGAAGCAAGAAACTGGCGGCGATTCATGGCGTTACCCCGACTGTTTGAGATTGAGGTTGGGCACGCGGACCAGGTGCGGCGGAGCATAGTCTGAGGCGCCTCACGCGTCAGTCAGAGCAGTGCGTCCAAGCGTTCACATTTGCTTGCGGCCCGTGTAAGACCCGCGGCACCGATCAGCCCTAACGAACGGAAGTGGACATCATGACCGCCATCATCGACATCATCGGCCGCGAAATTCTCGATAGCCGGGGCAATCCCACCGTCGAGGTCGATGTCGTGCTGGAGGACGGCGCGCTCGGCCGCGCCGCGGTTCCGTCCGGCGCCTCCACCGGCGCCCATGAGGCCGTGGAACTGCGCGACGGCGACAAGGCCCGCTATCTCGGCAAGGGCGTGACCAAGGCGGTCGGCGCCGTCAACGGCGAGATCTTCGAGGCCTTGAGCGGCCTCGACGTCGAGCAGCAGGCTCAGATCGACCAGATCATGATCGACCTCGACGGCACGCCGAACAAGAGCCGGCTCGGCGCCAACGCCATCCTCGGCGTCTCGCTGGCTTGCGCCAAGGCGGCCGCGAACTCGCTCGACATGCCGCTCTACCGCTATGTCGGCGGCACCTCGGCGCGGCTGCTACCGGTGCCGATGATGAACATCATCAATGGCGGCGTGCACGCCGACAACCCGATCGACTTCCAGGAGTTCATGATCCTGCCGGTCGGCGCATCCTCGTTCGCCGAAGGTCTGCGCTACGGCGCGGAAGTCTTCCACACGCTGAAGTCCGAATTGAAGAAGGCCGGCCACAATACCAATGTCGGCGACGAGGGCGGCTTCGCCCCGAACCTGCCGTCGGCGGACGCGGCGCTCGAGTTCGTCATGAACGCGATCGGCAAGGCCGGCTTCAAGGCGGGCACCGACATCATGATCGGCCTCGACTGCGCCTCGACCGAGTTCTTCAAGGACGGCAAATACGTCTATGAAGGCGAGGGCAAGACCCGCTCGATCTCCGAGCAGGCGAAATATCTTGCAGACCTCGTCTCGCGCTATCCGATCGTGACCATCGAGGACGGCATGTCGGAGGACGACATGGACGGCTGGAAGGAGCTCACCGACCTGATCGGCAAGAAGTGCCAGCTGGTCGGCGACGACCTCTTCGTCACCAACGTCAAGCGCCTCGCCGAAGGCATCAAGACCGGCCGCGCCAATTCGATCCTGATCAAGGTCAATCAGATCGGCACGCTGACCGAGACGCTCGCCGCCGTCGAGATGGCGCACAAGGCCGGCTACACCTCGGTGATGTCGCACCGCTCCGGCGAGACCGAGGATTCCACCATCGCCGACCTCGCGGTCGCCACCAATTGCGGTCAGATCAAGACCGGCTCCCTTGCGCGGTCCGATCGCACCGCCAAATACAATCAGCTCCTGCGCATCGAGCAGCAGCTCGGCAAGCAGGCGCTTTATGGCGGCAAGGCGGCACTGAAGGCGCTGGCATAAGCCACGCCCCGACCGTGAAGAGAGGGACAGGGGAGGATCGACATGAGTGACGGCAAGACCGGACTGGAATTGCGTTCGCTGCTCAAGAAGAGCGGCGAGCTGGAATTGTCTCTCGTGACGGTCCCGACGCCGGAGCCGGCCGACGATGAGGTCGTGGTTCGCGTCGAGGCGACCCCGATCAACCCGTCCGACCTCGGGCTGCTGATCGGGGCGGCCGACATGTCGGCCGCCAAGGCCTCCGGCACCGAGGAGATGCCGGTCATCACCGCCACGATGCCGGAGGCGGCGATGCGGATGATGGCGGCGAGGTTCGATCAGTCGCTGCCGGTCGGCAATGAGGGCGCCGGCACGGTGATCCAGACTGGATCGTCGGACGCGGCGAAGGCCCTGATGGGCAAGACGGTATCGATGATCGGCGGCGCGATGTACACGCAGTACCGCGTGCTCAAGGTCCGCGACGTCATGGAGCTGCCGCCGGGCACCACGGCCGCCGACGGCGCCTCCTGGTTCGTCAATCCGCTGACCGCGCTCGGCATGACCGAGACGATGCGGCGGGAGGGCCACAAGGCGCTCGTGCACACCGCGGCGGCCTCCAATCTCGGCCAGATGCTCAACAAGATCTGCATCAAGGACGGCATCGGCCTCGTCAACATCGTCAGGAACAAGGAGCAGGCCGACATCCTGCACAAGATCGGCGCCAAATACGTCGTGGATTCCAGCGGACCGAGCTTCATGGACGATCTCACCAACGCGCTGGTCGAGACCGGCGCCACCATCGCCTTCGACGCCATCGGCGGCGGCAAGCTGGCGAGCCAGATCCTGTCGGCGATGGAGATCGCGGCCAACAAGACCGCGAAGGAATACAGCCGCTACGGCTCCAACGTGTACAAGCAGGTCTACATCTATGGCAGCCTCGACACGCGCCCGACGGAGCTGAACCGCTCGTTCGGCCTCAGCTGGGGCGTCGGCGGCTGGCTGCTCACGCCATTCCTTCAGAACATCGGCCCGGCCGAGATCGGCCGCCTGCGCCAGCGCGTGGCATCCGAGCTCAAGACCACCTTCGCCAGCCATTACACCAAGGTGGTGTCGCTCGCCGAGGCGCTCGATCTCGCCAATATTGCAGTCTACGCCAAGCGGGCCACCGGCGAAAAATTCCTCATCAACCCGAACAAGTGATCGCTTCGGTCCGTTATCGGTAAACATCAGGCCGCCGCTTGGCGGCCTGATTGCTTTTGATCGTGGCCCGGATGGAGCGCAAGGCGACCCATTTCCGGAAACGCAGCGTTTCCAAATCCGACCAGTTCATGCACTTGCATCTATCGACCCGGATGGCTTAAGTGCCCTCCCGGCATTCCCGCTCAAGCCTTCAAGGACACCCAATGGCCTACAACATCGTCACGATCGCTGGCAGCCTGCGCAAGGACGGCTTCTCGCTCAAGATCGCCAATGCGCTCGCCAAGCTCGCGCCTGCCTCGCTCAAGCTCGAGGTGATCACGCCGGCGGGCATCTCGTTCTTCAACCAGGACCTCGAGGGCGCGCCGCCCGCGGACTGGCTCGCCTTCCGCGAGAAGCTCAAGAGTTCGAACGGCGTCCTGTTCGTCACGCCCGAATACAACCGCTCGATCCCCGGCGTCCTGAAGAACGCCATTGACGTCGCCTCGCGGCCCTATGGCAAGAGCTCGTTCCTCGGCAAGCCGGTCGGCATCATCTCCAATTCGCCGGGTCCGCTCGGCGGCGTCAGTGCGGCCAAGCATCTGCAGACCATCCTGCCTGGCATTTCCGGTCCGATCCTTCAGCAGCCGGAAATCTATCTCAATGGCGTCGGCGATGCCTTCGATGCGGACGGCAACCTGACCAAGGACTCCCTCAAGACGGTGCTGCAGCAATACATCGACGCCTTCGCCGCGCATGTGGCGAAGAATCAGGGGTAAGACGATGGTGTCATTCCGGGGCGATGCAAAGCATCGAACCCGGAATCTCGAGATTCCGGGTTCGGCTCTTCGAGCCGCCCCGGAATGACCTCTGATGCTGAATTAGCACTCCCTTAACCAACCTGTCCCATCTTCCAAAGATGGTCTCACGCGCGCGCCTGAAATCGATCCTGACCGGCCTTGCCCTCTATGCGATGGCGGCGGCGATCGTCGGCTATTTCGGCGTCAACGCCTATACCGGCAAATACGGTCTCAACGCCCGCCAGGAGCTCGACCAGGAGATCATCGCGCTGACGAGCGAGCTGGCTCAGCTCAAGCGCGAGCGGGCCAGGAGCGAGCAACGGGTGTCGCTGCTGCGGTCGGAGAAGATCGACCCGGACATGCTGGACGAGCGGGCGCGCTTCCAGCTCGACTATGTCCATCCGCGCGATCTCGTTCGGATGATCCCGGCGAACTAGCCCATCAGCAGCTTCTGAAAGCCGCGGCGAAAGTCGCTGCTGAAATCCGACCACCGTATCCTTTTGCCATCCTGCGAAGGTCGTAACCCCGGAACCGGGCGGTTGCCTTGACGGCGGCGCCGCGGCGGGCTCATCCCTTTGGGGTGCTCGCTGAAGTTGACGCAGATCAACCGGGCAGCACCGGCACGTCCTACACTGCTATCCGGAGGAACTGTGATGAATGGGACCATGCCCCGGCATCACGCGGCCCGCGTCGAGGCCGCCATCGCGTCAGGCCAGGCGGCTCGCTCCGCGCTCGTGGCCTCGTGGCGCCGTTCCTCCCGATTGCATCACCTTGATCCCAGCGGTCGCGCCGCGCCGATGCGGCTGACCGGAGCCGAGCTGCAGCAGGCGCGAGAGCGCATCGCGCCGCTTCTGGCGGCCGCGCAGGGCGCGATGGACCGGCTATATCAGGCCGTCGGCGCTGCGGGCTGCTGTGTGCTGCTCGCCGATCGCGAAGGCGTGCCGGTCGACCGCCGCGGCACGGTAGCGGACGATGCGACGTTTCAGTCCTGGGGCCTGTGGACAGGCGCGCTCTGGAGCGAGGAGCACGAGGGCACCAACGGCATCGGCACCTGCCTCGTCGAGCAGCGTCCGCTGACCATCGATCGCGACCAGCACTTCTTTGCCCGTAACACGCTTCTGAGCTGCACCGCCGTTCCGATCTACGATCACGAGGCGGCGCTCGCGGGCGTGCTCGACGTCTCCTCCTGCCGCGCTGATCGCACCGACGCCTTCGCCAGCCTGATCGCGCTCGCGGCGGGCGAGGCGGCCAAGCGGATCGAAGCCGACCTGTTTCGCAAGGTCTTCGCCCATGCCCGCATCGTGCTGACGCAGGCGGCGGACGGAAGCTGCGGCGGCCTCGTTGCGGTCGATGCGGACGATCTGGTGATCGGCGCAACGCGCTCCGCCCGGCTGGCGCTCGGCATCGCGTCCGGCGGTGCGTTGCGGCCGGTGCCCGCGGCCGATCTTCTCGGCGGTGATGCCGCGCACGATCATCTCGCCGGAGGCCAGCGTGCGGTGCTGCAACGGGCGCTGCTGCGCGCCGGCGGCAA
This sequence comes from Bradyrhizobium sp. CCBAU 11357, assembly GCF_028128865.1. NCBI lineage: Bacteria > Pseudomonadati > Pseudomonadota > Alphaproteobacteria > Hyphomicrobiales > Nitrobacteraceae > Bradyrhizobium > Bradyrhizobium sp. CCBAU 11357. The sequence goes on from NZ_LBJW01000106.1 coordinate 75,045, forward strand.
CGTTTCCGCCGCCGCCAAGGCCCTCGGCGTCAGCCGCGCCACGCTGCACCGGAAGCTCAAGCGGTTCGAGCTGAACCACTAGGTCGCGCTATTCCTCAATCGTCATTGCGAGCGCAGCGAAGCAATCCAGAGTCCCTCCGCGGAAAGATTCTGGATTGCTTCGCTGCGCTCGCAATGACGGTGGAAGCCGCTGGTGCGCCAATTGCTCCTTGCTTCTGACGGGCGAGACAACTGTCGCAGAACTGCGACAGGTCCGCTCCGCGATCGCGTCCGCCCGGGCTGACGGAAAACGCCTCCCGCATCATCGTCTGCGCAAGTCGCGAACAGGCGACGACAAGCGCAAACAGCAACATCGGGAGTGATCAATGAACAAGGTGGAATTCCTCAGCGTCACCAAAGTTCCCTTTGCCGAACGCTACGACAATTTCATCGGCGGCAAGTTCGTCGCGCCGATCTCCGGGAAATATTTCGATAATGCCTCGCCCCTGACCGGCCAGGTCGTCTGCAAGATCGCGCGGTCCGACGCGCAGGACGTCGAGGCGGCACTCGATGCGGCGCATGCCGCCAAGGCCGCCTGGGGCCGCACCAGTGCCGCCGAGCGCGCCGCGATCCTGAACCGGATCGCCGATCGCATGGAAGAGAACCTCGAGCGGCTCGCGATTGCCGAGACCTGGGACAACGGCAAGCCGATCCGCGAGACGCGCGCCGCCGACCTGCCGCTCGCGATCGACCATTTCCGCTATTTCGCCGGCGTTGTCCGTGCCCAGGAAGGCTCGATTGGCGAGATCGACCACGACACCATCGCCTATCATTTCCATGAGCCGCTCGGCGTGGTCGGCCAGATCATTCCCTGGAACTTCCCGCTTCTGATGGCCTGCTGGAAGCTCGCGCCGGCGCTGGCCGCCGGCAATTGCGTGGTGCTCAAGCCCGCCGAGCAGACCCCGGCCTCGATCATGGTCTGGGCCGAGATCATCGCCGACCTGCTGCCGCCGGGCGTGCTCAACATCGTCAACGGCTTTGGCCTCGAGGCCGGCAAGCCGCTGGCGTCGAGCCCGCGCATCGCCAAAATCGCCTTCACCGGCGAGACCACGACGGGCCGGCTCATCATGCAATATGCCAGCCAGAATCTCATCCCGGTGACGCTGGAACTCGGCGGCAAGTCGCCGAATATCTTCTTCAAGGACGTCACCACCGAGGACGACGATTTCTTCGACAAGGCGATCGAGGGCTTCGTCATGTTCGCGCTGAACCAGGGCGAGGTCTGCACCTGTCCGAGCCGGGCGCTGGTCCACGCCGACATCTACGACCGTTTCATGGAGCGGGCGCTCAAGCGCGTCGCCGCGATCAAGCAGGGCGACCCGCGTGATGCCGCCACCATGATCGGCGCGCAGGCCTCCAGTGAGCAGCTCAACAAGATCCTCTCCTATATCGACATCGGCAAGCAGGAGGGCGCCAAGGTGCTGGCCGGCGGCGGACGCGCCGATCTCGGCGGCGATCTCTCCGGCGGCTTCTACGTCCAGCCGACCGTGTTCGAGGGCCACAACAAGATGCGAATCTTCCAGGAGGAGATTTTTGGCCCCGTCGTCTCGGTCACGACCTTCAAGACCGACGAAGAGGCGCTCGCGATTGCCAACGACACGCTCTACGGCTTGGGTGCCGGTGTCTGGAGCCGCGACGCCAATCGCTGCTACCGCTTCGGCCGGGAGATCCAGGCCGGCCGGGTCTGGACCAATTGCTACCATGCCTATCCCGCCCATGCGGCGTTCGGCGGCTACAAGCAGTCGGGCGTCGGGCGCGAGACCCACAAGATGATGCTCGATCACTACCAGCAGACCAAGAACCTCCTGGTCAGCTACAGCCCGAAGAAGCTCGGCTTCTTCTGATCGGCAAGATCTGATCGGAGGAAAGGGCGGCGCCGCGCTTCAGCGCCGCCCTTTCCGAATGTCGGGATTGGCGCACGCACCGTTCTTGATCCGGTCACGAATCTGCGCACGCCATGGCGTGCATAGATTTGTTGCCTGATCAGCGCCAAAGATTTTCCAATATTTCGATCACGCTGCAGTGCGGCATAATGAAAGTCGTGCCATGCCGCCGCGGTGCTTTCCAAGGGCGTTTGACTTGGGTTAGAGAGGGCGAAAGTTTTCTCTGACCCGGAATTCCCATGGCCGCACCCAAGAAAGCCGCCGCAAGCGCTCCACAGGACAAGACCGATGGCGGTTCGCCCCCGGAATTTAGCAGGGAGCAGGAGTTCAAGGCTCTCCGCGACATGCTCCTGATCCGGCGGTTCGAGGAAAAGGCCGGCCAGCTCTACGGCATGGGCGCCATCGGCGGTTTCTGCCACCTCTATATCGGCCAGGAGGCCGTGGTGGTCGGCATGCAGATGGCCCTGAAAGAGGGCGATCAGGTCATCACCGGCTATCGCGACCACGGTCACATGCTTGCGACCGGCATGGACGCCAACGGCGTGATGGCCGAGCTGACGGGACGCCGCGGCGGCTATTCCAAGGGCAAGGGCGGCTCCATGCACATGTTCAGCAAGGAGAAGCACTTTTACGGCGGTCACGGCATCGTCGGCGCCCAAGTCTCGCTCGGCACCGGTCTCGCCTTCGCCAATCACTATCGCGGCAACGGCAACGTCAGCGTCACCTATTTCGGCGACGGCGCGGCCAACCAGGGCCAGGTCTATGAGAGCTTCAACATGGCGGAGCTCTGGAAGCTGCCGGTGATCTACGTCATCGAGAACAACCGCTACGCCATGGGCACCTCCGTCTCGCGCGCCTCGGCCCAGCAGGATTTCTCCAAGCGCGGTGTGTCCTTCAACATCCCCGGCAAGCAGGTCGACGGCATGGACGTCCGCGCCGTGAAGGCGGCGGGCGAGGAGGCGGCGGCCTGGTGCCGCGCAGGCAAGGGCCCCTTCATCCTGGAGATGCAGACCTACCGCTATCGCGGCCATTCGATGTCCGACCCTGCAAAATATCGCACGCGCGAGGAGGTCGAGAAGGTTCGCCACGACCAGGATCCGATCGAGCAGGTGCGCAATCGCCTGCTCGCCGCCAAGGTCAGCGAGGCCGACCTGAAGGCAATCGACGCCGAGGTGCGCGACATCGTCAACGCGTCCGCCGATTTCGCCCAGCATGATCCCGAGCCGGATGCCGCCGAGCTCTGGACCGACGTGTACCGCTGAACGCGCGCAAGCTTTCTTTGGAGAAGATATGCCAATTCAAGTGCTGATGCCCGCGTTGTCGCCCACGATGGAGAAGGGCAACCTCGCCAAATGGCTGAAGAAAGAGGGCGAGACGATCAAGTCCGGCGACGTCATCGCCGAGATCGAGACCGACAAGGCGACCATGGAGGTCGAGGCGACCGACGAGGGTACGCTCGGCAAGATCCTGATCCCCGAGGGCACCGCCGACGTCGCCGTCAACACCCCGATCGCGACCATCCTCGCCGACGGCGAGAGCGCGGCTGATCTCGCCAAAGCACCCGCAGCGGCCGCGAAGGCTGCGGAGTCCGCACCGCCGGCCGCAGCAAAGGCCGAGGCGCCCGCGCCGAAGGCCGCGCCTGCTCCGCAGGCCGTCGCCGAGCCGGATCCGGAAGTCCCTGCCGGCACCGAGATGGTGACGCAGACCATCCGCGAAGCGCTGCGCGACGCCATGGCCGAAGAGATGCGCCGCGACGCGGACGTGTTCGTGATGGGCGAAGAGGTTGCCGAATATCAGGGCGCCTACAAGGTGACCCAGGGCCTGCTCCAGGAGTTCGGCGCCAAGCGCGTGATCGACACGCCGATCACCGAACATGGCTTTGCCGGCGTCGGCGTCGGTGCGGCGATGACCGGCCTCAAGCCGATCGTCGAGTTCATGACCTTCAACTTCGCCATGCAGGCGATCGACCAGATCATCAACTCCGCGGCCAAGACGCTCTACATGTCCGGCGGCCAGATGGGTTGCTCGATCGTGTTCCGCGGTCCGAACGGTGCGGCTGCGCGCGTCGCCGCCCAGCATAGCCAGGACTACTCGGCCTGGTACTCGCACATTCCGGGCCTCAAGGTCGTCGCCCCGTATTCGGCGGCCGATGCCAAGGGCCTGCTCAAGGCTGCGATCCGCGATCCCAATCCAGTGATCTTCCTCGAGAACGAGGTGCTGTACGGCCACACCGGCGAAGTGCCCAAGCTCGACGACTTCATCATTCCGATCGGCAAGGCCCGCATCGTGCGCTCGGGCAGCCATGTCACCATCATCTCGTGGTCGAACGGCATGACCTATGCGCTCAAGGCCGCCGATGAGCTCGCCAAGGACGGCATCGAGGCCGAGGTGATCGATCTGCGCACGCTTCGGCCGATGGACACCGAGACCATCGTCAACTCGGTCAAGAAGACGGGCCGCGCCGTGACGGTGGAGGAGGGCTGGGCCCAAAGCGGCGTCGGCGCCGAGATCGCCGCGCGCATCATGGAGAACGCCTTCGACTATCTCGATGCGCCGGTGACGCGCGTGTCCGGCAAGGACGTGCCGATGCCCTATGCCTCGAACCTGGAGAAGCTTGCGCTGCCCTCGGCGGCTGAAGTCGTCGAGGCCGCCAAAGCCGTCTGCTACAGATAGAGTCCGGCGCAACCATGCACAAGCTGACCTGGTATATCTACTGGCGCTGGATATTGGCGACGTTGGCTTTTACAATTCTGGTTCCGCTTGCGTTCGTGGTGGTCGAGTTTCCATTGATGCTGTTGGTGGCGATCGTGTCGCGACTGCTGGGTTATCCCGAGTTTGCGGCCACCGCTTCTACCGTCGTCAATGCCATGATCTTCCAGCCGCTCGTTCTGAATTTGGTGTTCTTGGCCGTCGGCTTCCTGGTTCTGCGGTCCATGCTGAAACGAGCGATTGGAGTAGAGATGGACGGGAAGGTTCTTGCCCTTCAGGACGCATCGAGTTCATCGCAATGAGCGGGCCCAAGGAGCAGCCACTGCCGCCCGACGTCATGAGCCGCGACGACGCGGTCGAGATCCTGCGCGTGTTCGTGCTGGATGGCGGACTGTCGATGGCGTTCCAGCGCGCCTTCGAGGAGCCCGATATGTGGGGCCTCTTGCTCGTCGATCTCGCCCGTCACGCCGCGCGCGCCTATGCGCGCGAGAGCGAATACACCGAGGAGGACGCGCTGAACCGGATCCTCGACATGTTCCAGGCCGAGATCGAGCGTCCCACCGACACCGGCACCACGACGCCGCGCGGCAAGGGGCACTGACCATGGCGATCGAGTCCTATCATTACGATTTCATGCTGGAAGCGATCCGCGAGGCGGAAGCCTCGATCGTGCAGGGCGGCCTGCCGATCGGCGCGGTGCTGACGCGCGACAACAAGATCATCGCCCGCGGCCATAACAACCGCGTGCAGGAGAACAATCCCATCCTGCACGGCGAGATGAGCTGCCTGCGCGAGGCCGGCGCGATCTCGTTCCACGACACTGTCATGTACACCACGCTGTCGCCATGCTCGATGTGCGCCGGCGCGCTCGCGCTGTTCAAGGTCAAGCTGGTGGTGATCGGAGAGTCCATCACGTTCCCCGGCTCCAAGGATATCCTCGACAAGTTCGGCGTTCCCTGGATCGACCTTGCCGACGATCGCTCCATCACCATGATGAAGAATTGGCGTTCCATCCCTGCCAATGAGCGCCTGTGGCAGGGCGACATCGGCAACTAAACCTGGTCTGTTCGTCTTCGCTGTCGAAAGACGACGTTTTGCAAAGTTCTTCTTGAGGTCAGCATGCCCATCAACATCCTGATGCCCGCTCTCTCGCCGACGATGGAGAAGGGCAACCTCGCCAAGTGGCTGAAGAAGGAAGGCGACAAGGTCAAATCCGGCGACGTCATTGCCGAGATCGAGACCGACAAGGCGACCATGGAGGTCGAGGCGATCGACGAGGGCACGATCGCCAAGATCCTGGTGCCCGAGGGCACGCAGGATGTCCCGGTCAACGACGTGATCGCCGTGCTCGCCGGCGAGGGCGAAGATGTAAAGGCTGCAGGCAGCGCCAAGCCCAGCGCTTCGGCTGCGCCGCCGAAAGCTGCTGAAGCACCGGCCGCCGCTGCCGCGCCTGCGCCTGCTGCGCCCAAGGCGCCTCCGCCGCCGCCCGCAGCTCCTGCGCCGCAGCCCGCAGCTCCGGCCGCCCAGGCCAATGGCCATGGCGGTCGCGTGTTCTCATCGCCGCTGGCGCGGCGTCTCGCCAAGGAAGCCGGCATTGATGTCGGCATGGTCACCGGCACCGGCCCGCACGGCCGCGTGGTCGCCCGCGACGTCGAGCAGGCCAAATCCGGCAAGGGCCTCAAGGCACCCGCCGCGGCGCCGTCAGGCGCGCCGGCGATCGCGCCGACCATGTCGGACAAGCAGATCCTGTCGCTGTTCGAGCCGGGCTCGTACGACATCGTCCCGCATGACGGCATGCGCCGCACCATCGCCCAGCGCCTGACCGCGTCGATCCAGAACGTCCCGCACTTCTATCTCACCATTGACTGCGACATCGGCAAGCTGCTCGCCGCGCGCGAGGAGATCAATGCGGCTGCACCCAAGGACAAGGAGAAGAAGCCGCTCTACAAGATCTCGGTCAACGACTTCGTCATCAAGGCGATGGCGGTGGCGCTGCAGAAGATCCCGAACTGCAACGTGAGCTGGACCGAAGGCGGCATGGTCAAGCACCATCATTCCGACGTCGGCGTGGCCGTTGCGATGCCCGGCGGCCTGATCACGCCGATCATCCGCAAGGCCGAGACCAAGACGCTCTCGACCATCTCCAACGAGATGAAGGACTTTGCGGCGCGCGCACGTTCCCGCAAATTGAAGCCCGAGGAGTACCAGGGCGGCACCACGGCCGTCTCCAACCTCGGCATGTACGGCATCAGCCACTTCACCGCCGTGATCAACCCGCCGCATGCGACGATCCTCGCGGTCGGCACCAGCGAGGAGCGTCCCGTGGTGCGCGGCGGCAAGATCGAGATCGCGCACATGATGAGCGTGACCCTGTCCTGCGATCACCGCGCCATCGACGGCGCGCTCGGCGCCGAGCTGATCGGCGCGTTCAAGCAGCTGATCGAAAACCCTGTGATGATGATGGTCTGACGCGGCGGCAGAGGGGGCAACCTTGCATGTCCGGACCCGCTGGCCATGGATATCGCTGCTGCTTGGAGCCGTCGTCGCGCTCAACCCGGTTGGGCTCGATTTTCTTCACTCTGCGTTCTTTGCCGGTGAGCAACTGGCACGGAACATCGCCCAGCCCATCGTGCTCACCGCGCTGGCCATCATGGTCCTGGCAGTGGTGCTCGAATGGCTGGTGAGGTCTTTTCTGATCAAGCGCCGCGCCCGCGGCGACTCTTGAGTTGAACGGGAGCCGACATGGCCGATACATCCTTCGACGTCATCATCATCGGCTCCGGTCCCGGCGGCTATGTCACCGCGATCCGCGCCGCCCAGCTCGGCCTCAAGACCGCGATCGTCGAAAAGTCCTATCTCGGCGGCATCTGCCTGAACTGGGGCTGCATCCCGACCAAGGCGCTCTTACGCTCGGCCGAGATCTATCACTACATGCAGCACGCCAAGGATTACGGCCTCTCGGCCGACAACGTCTCGTTCGATCCGAAGGCCGTGGTGCAGCGCTCGCGCGGCGTCTCCAAGCGGCTGAACGACGGCGTCGGCTTCCTGATGAAGAAGAACAAGGTCAGCGTGATCTGGGGCGCCGCCTCGATCGATGCGCCCGGCAAGGTCACCGTGAAGAAGTCCGACGTCGAGGGCCCGAAGGGCGCGCTGGGCGAGGGGACCTATCAGGCCAAGCACATCATCGTCGCGACCGGCGCACGGCCGCGCGTGCTGCCCGGGCTCGAGCCCGACAAGAAGCTGGTCTGGACCTACTTTGAAGCAATGGTGCCGGAGCGGATGCCGAAGTCGCTGCTGGTGGTCGGCTCGGGCGCGATCGGCATCGAATTCGCCTCGTTCTTCCACACCATGGGAAGCGATGTGACCGTCGTCGAGGTGCTGCCGCAGATCCTGCCCGTCGAGGACGCCGAGATCGCAGGCTTCGCCCGCAAGCGGCTGGAGAAGCAGGGCATCAAGATCATGTCTTCCACCAAGGTGACCAAGCTGGAGAGGAAGGCCGACAGCGTCGTCGCCACCATCGACGACGGCAAGGGCAAGCCCGTCACGACCGAGTTCGAGCGCGTAATCTCGGCGGTCGGCGTCGTCGGCAATATCGAGAATCTCGGCCTGGAAAAAGTCGGTGTCAAAACCGATCGCGGCATCATCGTGGTCGACGGCTACGGCAAGACCAACGTTCCCGGCATCTATGCCATCGGCGACGTCTCCGGTCCTCCGATGCTTGCGCACAAGGCCGAACATGAGGGCGTGATCTGCGTCGAGGCGATCAAGGGCCTGCACCCGCATCCCATGGACAAGAACATGATCCCGGGCTGTACCTATTGCCATCCGCAGGTGGCCTCCGTCGGTTTGACCGAAGCCAAGGCCAAGGAGAGCGGCCGCGAGATCCGCGTCGGCCGCTTCCCCTTCGTCGGCAACGGCAAGGCGATCGCGCTCGGCGAGGACCAGGGCCTGGTCAAGGTGATCTTCGACAAGAAGACCGGCCAGCTGTTAGGGGCCCACATGGTCGGCGCCGAGGTCACCGAGCTGATCCAGGGCTACGTCGTCGCCATGAACCTGGAGACCACGGAAGAAGAGTTGATGCACACGGTGTTCCCGCATCCGACGCTGTCGGAGATGATGAAGGAAGCCGTGCTGGATGCGTATGGACGGGTGTTGAATATTTGATGGTTGGCATCGCCGCCCACCGCCGTCATTGCGAGCGCAGCGAAGCAATCCAGACCGCCTCTGCGGAAAGACTCTGATTGCTTCGCTTCGCTCGCAATGACGAGCAGAGAGAGCTGTTTGCAGAATAAGAAGGGAACCACCCCATGCACGACAACGACAATCTCACCATCGAGCGCCCGACCTTCGTCACCCATCTCGAATGTGCCATGGAAGGCGACCATTACGCCGCCGACCAGGTCCACAACCTCTCCAAGGCCGGCAAGCCGCTTCTGGTGCGCTACGATCTCGCGGGCGTGAAGAAGGCACTGACCAAGGACGCACTCGCCCAACGCCCGGGCGACATGTGGCGCTATCGCGAGCTGCTGCCGGTTCGCAAATGCAAGGACATCGTCTCGCTCGGTGAAGTCACGACGCCTCTGATCCGGCTGCCCAAGCTCGGCAAGAAGCTTGGCGGCGGCGAGATCATCGTCAAGGACGAGGGACGGCTGCCGACCGGCTCGTTCAAGGCGCGCGGTCTCGTGATGGCGGTGTCGATGGGCAAGGCGCTCGGCATCAAGCACATGGCGATGCCGACCAACGGCAATGCCGGCGCGGCGCTGGCGGCCTATGCGACCTCCTGCGGCATCAAGACCACGATCTTCTGCCCGGCGGATACGCCTGAAGTGAACGTCAGCGAGATCGAGCTCCAGGGCGCGACCGTCTACCGCGTCAACGGCTATATCGACGATTGCGGCAAGATCGTCGGCGAGGGCAAGGCCAAGGTCGGTTGGTTCGACACCTCGACCTTGAAGGAGCCGTACCGCATCGAGGGCAAGAAGACGATGGGCCTGGAGCTCGCCGAGCAGCTCGGCTGGGACGTGCCCGACGTGATCTTCTATCCAACCGGCGGCGGCACCGGCCTGATCGGCATGTGGAAGGCCTTCGACGAGCTGGAGAAGATCGGCTTCATCGGTTCGAAGCGCCCGCGCATGGTTGCGGTGCAGGCCTCGGGCTGCGCGCCGATGGTGCGGGCCTATGAGGCCGGCACCGAGCACGCGACGCGCTGGGAGGACGCTCACACCATTGCGTCGGGCATCCGCGTGCCGCAGGCGATCGGCGATTTTCTCATTCTGCGCGCGGTGCGCGACAGCAAGGGCTTTGCCATTGCGGTCGACGACGACAAGATCTCGGCGGCGCTGAACGAGGTCGCGCGCGAGGAGGGGCTGCTGCTCTGTCCCGAGGGCGCCGCAACCTACGCCGCCTACAAGGAGAGCCTTGCCGACGGCCGCGTCAGCAAGACCGACCGCGTCATGCTGTTCAACTGCGCGACCGGCCTGAAATACCCGCTGCCACCGGTCACCCGCACGCTCGATCGTCACAAGCCGATCGACTATTCCCAGTTCTAGCGCGGCAATACGCCACGAATGATCCCTCTTCCCGTACGCGGGAAGAGCAAGAACAATATCGACATCGCTGGGGAGAAGACAATGACGAAGGCCGTCTGGGCTGCGCTGATTGCTGTTCTCGCTGTCGCAGGCGTCGCGCGCGCCGACGATTATCCCTCCCGTCCCATCACCATCATCGTGCCGTTCGCGGCCGGCGGGCCGTCGGATGCGATGGCGCGCGTGCTTGCCGAGCGGATGCGCGTTTCGCTCGGCCAGCCCCTGGTGGTCGAGAACGTGACCGGAGCAGGCGGCTCGATCGGTGTCGGCCGTGCCGTGCAATCGCCGCCCGACGGCTACACCATCTCGTTCGGCCATCTCGGCACCCACGTCGCCAACGGCGCCGTCTACAAGCTCAAATACGACCTCGTCGCCGACCTCGAGCCGGTGGTGCTGCTGCCGAGCAATCCGATGATCGTGGTCAGCAAGAACGCGGCGCCCGCGACTTCGCTCAAGGAGCTATTGGACTGGCTGAAGTCGCGGCCGTCGCCGCCGACCGCCGGCACGGCCGGCGCAGGCTCCGGCAGCCACATCGCCGGCGTCTATTTCGAGAGCGTCTCCGGCATCAAGCTGCAATACGTGCCGTATCGCGGCACGGCGCCCGCATTGAACGACCTGATCGCCGGCCAGATCGACATCATCGTCGACCAGACCTCCAACTCCATCGGCCAGGTCCGCGCCGGCACCATCCGCGCCTACGCCGTCACCGACGACAAGCGCCTCGCCTCGGCGCCCGAGATCCCGACCGCGGAGGAGGCGGGCCTCAAAGGCTTCAACATGACGCTGTGGTCGGGCATGTGGGTGCCGAAGGGCACGCCGAAGGAGATCGTCGCAAAGCTCAACGCCGCGGCCGCGGAAGCGCTGAACGATCCTGCGGTGAGGAAGCAGCTCGAAAGCCAGGGCCTGGAGATGACGCCCAAGGATCAGCTCGCGCCCGAAGCGCTCGGCACGCGTCAGAAGGCCGAGATCGCGAAATGGTGGCCGATCATCAAGGCGGCGAACATCAAGGTGGATTGAGGCGGTCGGCGCAGGCCTCGCGGTGTGGCGAGGTTCCGCGAATTTTCTGAGTAGGCCGCCAGCGCGGCCATCTCGGTCACTGCCGCGTTTTGGGCCACGGGCGCTCACGACGTCGTGGTTTGGTGATCTGGTGCCAGCGCACGGTCCAGGCATTGCATCAGATCCGAGGCAGCGAACGGCTTACCGAGAAAACAGACTGCGCCCGCATTGAGTGCCCGCACACGCACGCCGTCATCCGGGAAAGCTGTGATGAATATGAACGGCGCGGCCGAACCCTGCGCCCGCATCTGCGTCAACAGATCGATTCCACTCATCAGCGGCATCTGCACGTCGGCGATCACGCACGAGGTGTCGCTCGAATCGGTCGAGCTCAAGAACTCCTCCGCCGAGGCGAATGTGTGGACGTTGAATCCGCGCGATTCCAAGAGATTGTTGATCGCGGCCCGAACGTAGGGGTCGTCGTCAAGCACCGAGATGACCGAAGCCGCTGACAAGACGTCCGCTCCTCGCCGGGAATTACGCTTGCCGTCGCCACGGCCACAACATAAAGGCGTAAGGTGGACCTGCCGGTCACGATTGGAAACTCATACTTAGGTTTGTGCATCGGACTTGTTCGGGCCAATCCCGAGCGCCTCGCTCATTCTCACCAGGTCGGCCAGCGACTTCGCGCCCATTTTCCGCATGATCTGGCCGCGGTAGATTTTAACGGTGATTTCAGCCAATCCGAGCTGGGCGGCCACCTGCTTGTTCATCAGGCCGGACGTCACCAGTGACAATACGTCTCGCTCCCGCGAGGACAGTGACTCGAAGCGTGATCTGACGCTCGAGACCGTCCTGTTGAGGTCGCGGCGCTTGCGGTCTCGCTCGATCGCGGCCTGGACTGCGTCGAGAATGTCCTGATCGCGGACCGGCTTGGTCAAGAAGTCGATCGCCCCGCTCTTCATGGCCCGAACCGTCATGGGAATATCGCCGTGACCGGTAATGAAGATGATAGGCGTGTGGATATTTGCCTTGGCAAGATCAGTCTGCAGCTCGAGGCCGCTGGTTCCGGGCAGGCGGATGTCGAGCACCAGGCAGCTTGGGACGTCTGGCGGCTTGGCCTGGAGGAGCTGCGGTGCCGAGCCGAATGCTTCGACCTTGAGACCGACCGACTCGAACAGATTGGTGAGCGCACGGCGCATGGACGCGTCGTCGTCGACGATGAGGACAATGGGCTGATCGCCGTCCTTCTGCGGCGGCGAAGAGTCCGCGCGCTCGGTCACGATGCTTCCTCTCGATGGAGGGGCAAGGTAATCTGAAAAGTCGCGCCGCGCTCCTGATTTGGCATGGCGGAAAGTCGTCCGCCATGGGCCTCGATGATCGATCGGCAGATCGACAGACCCATGCCCATGCCGGAGGACTTCGTGGTAAAGAACGGCGTGAACAGGCGGTCCATCGCCTGTTCGCTGATGCCGACTCCGCGGTCGGAAACACTCATTTGCATCGCGCCATCGCCGCTCGCCTGTGAGCGGATCGCCAGCTCGCGCGGGCGATCGTGGACGTCTGCCATGGCCTCGATCCCATTCATGATCAGGTTAATCAGGACTTGCTGCAACTGGATGCGATCGCCAAAGATCCTCGGCAGTGCCGACGACAGCTCCATACGGACGGACACGGTGTGGCTGGCCATCTCGCGCTGAACGAGCGCGACGGCCTCCCTCACGACCGCATTGGCGTCGAGCGGAACCATCTCGATGTCAGAGCTCTTGGCGAGCGCCCGAACGTGACGGATCACGTCGCCGGCACGCCTGCCGTCCTCGATGATCCACTCCACGGAGCGGCGGGCCGCTTTGATATCCGGCGGACTGCGCTGCAGCCAGGCGAGGCAGGCGTCGGCGTTTGCGATCACCGCGGCGAGCGGCTGATTGATTTCGTGGGCAATCGAAGCGGTCAGCTCACCCAGTGTCGTGACACGTGTCACATGGGCGAGCTCGGCCTGGGCTTTGCGCAGCGCGTCTTCGGCTTGATTGGCCCGGATGGCCGCGGTCACGTCTGAGCAAACGCCACGGTAGCCCAGGAAAGCGCCGTCGGCGTCGAAGAACGGCTTGCCGCTGGTCCGGACGTAGATTGGCCGCCCATCGCGGTCTCTGCTGCGATACACCAAGTCGCGGAACGGGACGTGGGCGTCGAGCGCCGCTCGATGTTGCCGCCATTTTTCGGGCTCGAGAGCGGCGTCGGGAGCAATGTCCCAGCGTGTGAGCCCGATCAGGCCCGCGGGGACGGTGTTGGTATCGGAGTGTTCCGATATCTGGGTGACGCGATGGTCTGGGCCGGTTTCCCAGAACCAGTCAGACGCGGTTTCGGCATAATCTCGAAAGCGCTGCTCGCTGTCACGAAGCCTACGCTCCGCCTCTTTGGTCGCCGTGATGTCGGTCACCGATCCGACGAACTCCACGCGACCGTTGGAATCTCGCGTCGCTCGTGCCACCGCTCTAACGTATTTGATGGAACCGTCGGGCATCACCAGCCTGTATTCGTGATCATAGTCTTTGCCTTCGCGCGCCGCCTGGCCCGTCGTCTGCTGCACAGCGAGCCGGTCCTCCGGATGGATCCGCTGAAGCATGAATGGGATCGCGGGCTTCGTCCCCTCTTCGCATTCGAAGATGCGATAGGTCTCCTTGGACCAGGTGATCTCGCGGGTTGCGGCCTTCCAGCCGAAACTACCGGTGTGGCTCAATTCCTGCGCCTGGGCGAGGTAAGCCTCGCTCTGTCGCAGCGCGTTCTCTGCCTTCTTGCGCTCGGTGATGTTCTCGCAGGCGACAAGCACGATTGGTCCGCCATTGGCCCGCAGCATGGCCTTGGCGTTCTCGCGGACCCATAACATCGAGCCGTCCTTGCGAACCTTCCGGATTTCCCAGGTGTGTGACTGATCAAGGGTCTTGAGGCACAACGCGACACAGGCGCGGACAGTGGCGCGATCTTCCGCGAGGAAGACATCCAGCACGGATCGGCCGATCAACTCGGCCGGCGTGTAGCCCAGCTGCTCGGCGCCGAACGTGTTCACGTTGATCACGGTACCGGCCGGATCGACCATGAAGTACATGACCGGCGTGTGCTCGAAGACCTGCTGCCACTGCTTGACAGCCTCGAGCAAGTCGGCGGCATTGGGATCGGTGCGCGGCTTGGCGGGAACAGTTTGCCTCAGGCAGCCGACGAGGAATTGCGCGGCTGACTTCCCGAACGTCGCTGCCCGGCCAGGCTTCATCGCAGACGCTCCCGGCACTCTCTGCGTGAAGATGAGTAGAGCACGTTGCGGAGGAAGGAGCAATTCCAGCCAAAGTCGGATCGGCGGTCATGACATTCGCCTTTGGACTGTCCGCTCGCCGCCGGGCCCATTGTGGCGCATCAAGGACACCGTGCCGGCCAAGTTTTCACGGTGACCGTGCAGCCGAAGCGTCGTGCGCCGTCTCGTTGAACTCGAGCAGCGTGGGCCCCCCGGGCGAATACGGGACAAACCTAGGTATAGCTCCTCCATTCCTAGTCATGTCGGCCATTTTACCTCCGTACAATTGAGCGCTTCGTGCCCGGCGGACTAGCCTCTCGACCATCGAGAGTGCCGAAGGGAACAACTGAGAAAAGCGTAAGCAACAGAGGGAGACAACAATGTGCGATATGTCGGTACTTCCTGAGCGTCACCGATCGGAATCCGAAAGTTGCTCCTCGCTCAGCGGATGTGCAGTTTGCGGCGGCAAGTTTGGCCTGATCCGCTACTATTCCTGGCGCACGGCGCTCTGCTCAAAGAAGTGCGTTGATCGTTTCCGCACGCGAAGCGAACGCGACCGGCAGTGGTTGTTTCGGGCTCAGGTCGCATAAGGCTGCATTGGAGAGCTGATCCGGGAGGCTGTGTCGTTGAACCGCTCATGCAAGCTCTTCTGCTGGATCGTTCTCATCACCCCCATCGCGGCCCTCCAGGCACAGGAGACGGGACACGGTGCTGTTCATCGCCAGCACCCACCTCAGGACCAGGCGCTGCACGAAAAATTCTATTCCACCTGGCACATGCCGGACAACCCGAGCGTCAGTTGTTGCAACAGCGCCGACTGTTATCCGACCGACATCAAGTACATCGAGGGCCAGATCTATGCGCGGCGCCGGGAGGACGGGAGATACATTCTGATCCCACCGCAAAAGGTGGAGCGAAACAGGGATAATCCGGACGGCCGAAACCATCTGTGCGCTCCTCCGCCAGCACTGTCTCCGCTCGACAGCGTTTACTGCTTCGCTTTGGGAGGTGCCACATGAGATTCGCGTTCGTGCTGGTCAACGGCCGGACCCCGTTCCGGCAGACCTGGTGCATGCAGTGCTGCGAGCCGATCAGCGGCAGCTATCTGCGCGAGATCGCGACCCGTCTGCCTTACTGCGATCATCAGTGCTACGCGCTGTTCTGCGAGACGCTCGCGAAAGATGGTGTGAGAGCCGCTTCATGAAATTCGTGGTGGTCAATCACGAGCCGCCGTTGCACGCGGCCACGTGCAGCACATGCTCGCGTCCCTTGCGCTCCGGCTATGTCCGCCATGCGCGGACGCAGCGCCGTTACTGCGACGACAATTGTTATCGGCGCGGCGAATTCTCCACGCTGTTCATGCAATGGCCGGTGCCTGGGCGGACAGAACCGGCCCTAGGGAACGTCGAGCTCGCCGCTGGCAGCATGATCGAGATACTGACGGTCATGAGTGCCGTCTGGTGCTGGAGCTGCACGATCAGCGCCTGGACCGTCGCGAGAGCCGTGACCGGCGCATGTTTGGACAGTCGCGATCTGATCACGATGGAAGGAGGTGACACCTAGCTGCGCGACTGCACTCGCGTGGGAGCCGCAGCACCGTATCCTTGCAGGCGTCGCGTCCAGCCCCGGCGGCGTCGATCAGGGAGCGGGTGCTGCGGTCGCCACTGGCGCCGTTGCGCCGGCCTCGTGCGTCACGACGCGCTGGTCGCTCTTGCCGGCGATCATGCCGCTGCCCTCGAATCTTGCGCGGTAGACCAGCACGTTCTCCATCACGCGCTGGACGTAGTTGCGTGTCTCCGACAGCGGGATGCGCTCGACCCAGTCGACCGGATCGACATTGGAATCGCGTGGATCGCCGCGCGCCTGCACCCACTCGCGCACGCGGCCGCGGCCGGCATTGTAGCCGGCGAAGGTCATGATCTGGTTGCCGCGATATTCCGACAGCAGCGCGCTGAGCTCGGCCGCGCCCATCTGGGTGTTGTAGACGGGATCGGACACCATCCTGTCCCAGTCGTAGGTCAGGCCGAAACGCTTGGCGGTGTCGCGGCCGGCTTCCGGCGTCACCTGCATCAGCCCGACCGCGTTGGCCGGCGACTTGTCGCGCTGATCGAACGAGCTCTCGGTGCGCGCCACCGAATAGATCACGCTGGTCTCGATCGCAGGCGCAACCTGCTTGTGCTCGGGAATGCCGATGGTCGGAAAGGCGTAATGGTCGAGCGCGAGCCCGCGCGCCAGCGCGGTCTTGCCGACCTCCAGCATCACGCGCGCATCGTTGCGCCGGCCGGCGAGCTCGGCGAGCGCTTCGAGCGCGGCGACATCGGTGCTCACCTTGGCGAAATCCTCGGCGTAGTAGAACACCATGTCGCGCTCGCCGATGCCGTAGAGCATGTCGGCGGCGCGCACGCGCTCGTCCGCTAGCTGCGTCTCGGCGGAAGCCAGCACGGGCGAGGGCGGACGCAGCTCGATGCCATCGAGGCCGAGCTTGGCGCGGGCGAGCTGGCCGTAATAGGCGGTCTGATAGCGCGCCGCAGCCCGATAGCTCATGCGCGCATCGGCCGTCGCGCCCATGGCTTCGGCAGCGCGGCCGCGCCAGTAATGGGCCCGGGACAGCGCGATCGGATTGGCGGAGCCTTCGTCGATCGCGACGAAGTGCATCATCGCCGTCCTGGGATCGTTCAGAAAGCGCAGCGCGATCCAGCCGCACATGAAGTGATAGTCGATGCGATAGACTTCCTTCTCCGGCACCGCGGCCATACGCACGACATCATAGGCGGTCCTGGACTTGCCCTGGTCGAGCAGCTTGCGCGCGAGCAGGCGGCGCTCGCGCCACCACGCGTCGGTGTCCTGGGCCGCCATGGTGTCCGGCGCGGCGGCGAGGATCACCTCGGCGGCATCGTCGATGCGGTCCTTCTGCAGGTGCCATTGGACGCGGCACAGCACGTAGCCGAGATCGCGGCGTGCTTCGGCCGGGACGTCCTCGAGATAGTCCTTCGCCTTGTTGGCCTTGCCGGTGACGGCGGCGCATGCCTTGACGATCGCGAGCGCATCCTCGCCGAGCCGCTTGGCCGCGCGCCGCGCGCCTGCGTAATCCTTGGCGCCGAGACGCTTGTCCATGCGGGCACGATGATCGTCCGCTGTGAGCAGATCACGGAAGGCTTCGTAAGAATCCTCTTCGCTGCGCTCGGACAATTCCTCCGCGCGCCAGGTTTCCCGGACCAGCCGCGCGGCCCTGTCGGTCTCGCCTTCGGCGAGCAGCACGCGCGCGAGCGCAAACTTGCCCTTGGCGCTGGTCGGCCGATCCATCGTGAACTTGTGCACGATGGCCGCGTCGGCCTTCTCCTGCCACAGCCGCGCCTCGGCGCGGCGGCGGAGCAGGGCGCTGCTCGGCCAATCGGGATTGGCCGCGAGGAAGGCGGCGTAGCGCTTGAAATTCGCGGTGCTCTCGGAATGGCGCAGCATGAACCAGTCGGCGAGCTTCTGTCCTGCGGGATCGGCAATGCGGTCGCGCGCGGCGCTCGCATCCTCGGTCTTGCCCTTGCGCGTCAGATCTATGGCGTCCTTCAGCGCGGCGAGATCGCCGGTTAGCGGCGGCGGCGCCGGCTTGTTGTCGGCGGGCTCGTCGACCGTCTTCTTCGATTTGCGCTTGGCTTCGGCGTGCTTGCCATGACGCGCTTTGCCGGCGGCGGCGTGACGGTGTTTGCCGGCCTTGGCCTCGTGCGTCTTCTTCAGTGCGGATGATTTGTGATTGCTCTTCGCCGCCAGCTCGGTGGGAAGGAGGGCCATCGCGGCCACGGCAACGACACACGCGAGCGAGCGTAGGCACTGGTTCATTCGATGGTCCCCCCTGCGAAAACCACTACAAACCCAGGTCCGCGACATGCGGCTTTGCGAATCAAAGCACCGAACGATGCGTCGGCGTCGTGTCGCATCCTCAAGCTGTCGCAACAATGCGGCAAAATACGGATTGGAACTGGGGAACTTCCGAAAGAACGAAGAGGCAGCAGCTTTTAACCTTTGTTAACGATCAGGACTCGCGCGAGGATCGCGCCCGGTGCTGGACGTCGGAACCTGCACATTGCGCGTGTTCCCTCGGCCAATCCGGTGTATGAGTTCCCTCGCTTCATCCTTTCAACCTTTGCCCTGCACCAATGCCGATTTTCAACCAGTCGATCCGGCGCAAGATCGTCGGCATCGCTCTCGGATTGATCGTCCTGATGCTGGTCACCTCGATCCTGTCGATGGTGATGTCCAGCCAGGTCGGCATTTTGCTCGACGAGCTGACCAACCGCTACATCCCGGCCTATAGCCATCTGGCCCGCGCGAACATCCGCTCGCTGGAGCGCGCCCTGGCGCTGCGGCAGATGGTGATGACCCGAATGGGATCGCCATCGGACGAGCAGGCCTACGCGGCGCGGCTTCGCGACTTCGAGGCGTTGGACCGCAAGTTCGAGGAGGAGGCCGAGGCTGCACGCAAGCTCATCAACGCGATCATCGACGACGTCAGGACGTATTCCGACAATGCCGCGCTGGCACGGCTCGACGTCCGGATCGAAAGCGCCGTCACCGAGCTGCGGCGCGATCTGGACGAGGGCAATGCGAAACTGCTCAAGCAGGTCGAGGCCAAGGATATGACCGCGGCCCGGGACACGCTGGAGCACCTCGATACCCTGCGCGATGTGTTCAATCGGAAGGTCGATACGATCCGCGCCGACATGCTGACGCAGGTCTATTTCTCGACGTCGCAGGTGATCAGCCGCCAGCATCAGACGATCATCGTTTCGGGGGTCGTGACCTTGCTCGCGGCGATCGTCGGGTTTGCCTTTGCGCTGCTGGTGAGCAGTGGCATCACGCGCCCGGTGCGGCTGTTGCTGGCCGGCGCGCGCGATGTCGAGGCGGGCCGGTTCGACAAGCCCATCACCGTCTCGACGCAGGACGAGATCGGCGAGCTCGCGGCTGCCTTCAACCGCATGATCGAGCAGCTCAGGCACAACGAGCGCATTCGCGAGACCTTCGGCCGTTACATCGATCCGAAGGTGGTGCAGGGCCTGATCGACCGGCCGGAGGTCGCCATCGACGGCGAGCGCCGGATGATGACCATCATGTTCTGCGACATGAGCGGCTTCACTTCGATGAGCGAGGGCATGACCCCGCGCGGCCTCGTCAAGGTGATGAATCACTACTTCACCGTGATGTCCGCTCCCATCAGGAATAATCGCGGGATCATCGACAAATATATCGGCGACGCCATCATGTCCTATTGGGGGCCGCCCTTCATCGAGGAGGAAGAGCAGGGTCTGCTCGCCGGGCTTGCCGCCGTCGAGATGACCGATCAGGTGCCCGCGCTGCAGAAGCAGCTGCCGGACCTGCTCGGCATCCGTGCCATGCCGGTGCCGTGCGATCTTCGCGTCGGCATCGCCACCGGCGAGGTCCTGACCGGCAGCATCGGCTCCGAACTGATGATGAGCTTCACCGTGATGGGCGATGCCGTGAACCTCGCCTCACGGCTGGAGGCCGTCAACAAGGTCTACGGCACCCGCATCCTGATCTCGCAGGCGACCGCGGACGGGATCGGATCGCGGCTGGAATTGCGCGAGATCGATCGTCTGGCGGTCGCGGGCCAAAGCGCGCCGCAGGCGATCTTCGAGGTGATGGCGAGAGCGGGCGCATTCACCGAGGCGCAAGTGACGTTGCGCACGCATTATGCCGATGGTCTCGCCGCCTATCGCGGCCGGCGCTTCGACGAGGCGCGCGCCGCCTTCAATGCGGCGCTCGAGGCAGTCCCAGGCGACGGCCCCTCGCGCACGATGCTCGTCCGCATCGCGCAGTTTGCGGCCAATCCGCCGGATCCCAATTGGGACGGCGTGTGGCGGCTGGAGCAGAAATAGCGTTGCCTTACGTCCGGCACGCCGCGCCGGAAAAAAAGATGCTACTCCATAACGATGTTCGCCGTGACCTATTTCCCGGGCTTAGGTTGGATGTCCCTGAGGCGTCTGATGGGGACACGCCGATGACACATCTTGAGGACAGGCTGGAACGGTTCGAGACGCTCACCGCCGAATGCGAGCTGATCGCCAAGCTCGCCACCGAAAGCAGCAAGCGCGAGTTCTATTTGAAGCTCGGGGAACAGTACCGTCAGCTGGCCGTCGATATCCGGCAGGCGATCGCGACGACGGCTGCGGCCTGAGCCGGGCTGAAATCCGTTCTTAACGTTTGGCGCGCATCCTTGCAGCAAGCGAGTATCGCTGATCGGCGACGCTCGTGGTGGGAAGGCCGGGGTTCGCTGCAATGCAGCGCGTCCCGTGAGTGTGATTTGCCATGCTTGACAGGCAATCCCATGCGCCTCGCTGCAGTGATCATATTCGCGCTCATGACGGCGGCCTGCGATCAGGAGCAGGACTTCACCGGCTCGACGACGCCGGCCTGTCCGTTGCGAAACTACAGCTACAATCCGCGCGACATGAACCAGTGTGTCAGCGCTTGCAAAGCGTGCGACCGCGGTACGACCGTCACCTGCACGACCTCCTGCACCCTCAAGGGGGCTCGCTGAGCGGGGCACTGGCAGGGGATCGCAATCGCGCGACGGCCATCGGTGAGCGTCGCAACCCAATCGTCCACCCGATGCTCTGCGGTTGCGCGGAACCGGTAACGGCCCCGAGCGAAGGCCGGCGGTGCTTGGACACCGGAACGATTCACATGGATTAATCATTGAAGGAAGCGGCAGGATTCGGAGTCCGATGGAATGGGTATGCTCGATCCCGGTCGTTTTCTGGTGTCGTGCTCGCATTGCGATGCCTGGCCGATGGCGGCCAATGTAAAGCGGTCGAATTGGTCGGCGTCCCCGCATGAGGTCCGCTTCGTCTGCACGCGCTGCCGCAGCGAAGAGACGGCGATCGTTTCGGCCTCCGGCGAATTGACGCCCATCAAGCGCGTCGATGTTCCGCCACGCGACGTCGCAGTCGCCTGGGCCCAGGCGCAACGCTTGCGCGGACGGTCCTGATGATTGCGATCGTCGGGTCGTCGGTGCCCGGCTGGCGGCGATAGCTGCGGCCGTCGCAAGCACTTTCACGCACCGAACGCTTCAGCGCTTTTCCGCCGCGCGGTCGCAGCTACCCGTCAGAGCGGGGCCAGGTTTTGATCTCGATGGGGCTGTCGCAAGCCCGCAAACGAACTAGAATTGGATGGGAAGGAGATCATCCATGGCGCTCAGCATCGTGCCGCCTCACGCGGACCATCTGCGGCTTGATCCGGTGGCACCACGCCTTGCGCCGGTGTTCTGCTTTGCGCTGCTGACTTTGTCATGCGCGCTTGCAAGCGTCGCGCTCGCCTGCGCAACGCCGTTCGCGGCGTTTGCAGTCGTCGCGGCGGCGATGCTGCCATTGCGCAACGCGCTGCTCGTCATCGCCGGTGCCTGGCTCGTGAACCAGGGCATCGGTTTCGGAGCCTTGCACTATCCCGTTGACGGCAACACCATCGCCTGGGGCCTCGTGATCGGCGCCGCAGCGCTCCTGTCCACCGCGGCAGCGTCCGCCGTGCTCCGCATGCTGCCGCAGCGTCGCACACCCCTGATGCTTGCGGTCACGCTCATCGCCGCCTACGCGGCCTATGAGATCGCGCTGCTGGCGGCAACGCCGTTCCTCGGTGGGGAGGGCGCGTTCACCGCCGCCGTCGTTGCGCGTCTCGGGCTGACCAGCGCCGCCTGGCTCGCCGGGCTCGTTGCCGCCTGCGAGATCGTCCGTCTGTTCGATCCGTTCGGGCGCAGAGGCGCGATGTCGGCCTGAGCGGCTCGCCTCGTACGGCAGAAGCGCTCCGGCGCGGACGCGAGAGGGGACGACTCACTTGCGCGCATGTCATCGCCGAGCCGGAGCATAGGCGCGCACCAGACATTGCGAAATTAGAGGTTGTAGCTTGTCGTCTTGCCGAGAGTATCATGGTAAGCATACCCGTGTCTTCCCGGTAACGATTGTGCTGCTTGTGCAACACCTATCCCGGATTTAACCCTCATCACCGGCGGTTCGCATCGCCGCCGCTTTTTGGCCACACCCGACCATGAATAAAATCGCTCTAAATTTACGGCGGTCTTCGAAGGCGACGAGAAAATCCCAAGGTCGATTCAAATCTTGGCTCTGATTTTTCGGGTCTGAAAGGGTTGGCCGGGGAAACTGGTTGCGATGGGCGCGAAGATCGACAAGCAGAGGCTGCCGAGCCGTCACGTGACGGAAGGCCCCGCGCGCGCGCCGCATCGGTCCTATTTCTACGCCATGGGTCTGACCACCGAGCAGATCCACCAGCCCTTCGTCGGCGTCGCCTCCTGCTGGAATGAAGCCGCTCCCTGCAACATCGCCCTGATGCGCCAGGCACAGGCGGTGAAGAAGGGCGTGGCATCGGCCGGCGGCACGCCGCGCGAATTCTGCACCATCACCGTGACCGACGGCATCGCCATGGGGCACGACGGCATGCGCTCCTCGTTGCCGTCGCGCGAGTGCATCGCCGATTCGGTCGAGCTGACCGTGCGCGGCCACGCCTATGACGCGCTGGTCGGGCTCGCCGGCTGCGACAAGTCGCTGCCGGGCATGATGATGGCGATGGTCCGCCTCAACGTGCCCTCGATCTTCATCTATGGCGGCTCGATCCTGCCTGGCAATTTCCGCGGGCAGCAGGTCACCGTGCAGGACATGTTCGAGGCGGTCGGCAAGCACTCGGTCGGGGCCATGTCGGACGAGGACCTCGACGAGATCGAGCGCGTCGCTTGCCCCTCGGCCGGTGCCTGTGGCGCGCAGTTCACTGCCAACACCATGGCGACCGTCTCCGAGGCGATCGGGCTGGCGCTGCCGTACTCCGCCGGTGCTCCGGCGCCGTACGAGATCCGCGACGCCTTCTGCATGACCGCGGGCGAGAAGGTGATGGACCTGATCGCCCAGAACATCCGGCCGCGCGACATCGTCACCCGCAAGGCGCTGGAGAATGCCGCCGCCGTGGTCGCGGCGTCCGGCGGCTCGACCAATGCTGCGCTGCACCTACCGGCGATCGCGCACGAGGTCGGCATCAAGTTCGACCTGTTCGACGTCGCCGAAATCTTCAAAAAGACACCATATGTCGCGGATTTGAAGCCGGGCGGCCGTTATGTCGCCAAAGACATGTTTGAAGTAGGTGGCATACCGCTTCTGATGAAGACGCTGCTCGACAACGGCTTCCTGCACGGTGATTGCCTTACCGTCACGGGCCGCACGATCGCTGAAAACCTCAAGAGCGTGAAATGGAATCCGCACCAGGACGTGGTGCATCCGGCGGACAAGCCCATCACCGTGACAGGCGGTGTGGTCGGTCTGAAGGGCAATTTGGCGCCAGAAGGTGCGATCGTGAAAGTCGCGGGAATGTCCAACCTCAGGTTTACCGGTCCGGCCAGGTGCTTCGACCGTGAGGAGGACGCGTTCGAGGCGGTCCAGAACCGCACCTACCGCGAAGGCGAAGTCATCGTAATCCGCTACGAGGGGCCGAAGGGCGGTCCCGGCATGCGGGAAATGCTCCAGACCACGGCAGCACTGACCGGCCAGGGCATGGGCGGCAAGATCGCGCTCATCACCGACGGCCGCTTCTCTGGCGCCACCCGCGGCTTCTGCATCGGCCATGTCGGGCCGGAGGCGGCGGTCGGCGGCCCGATCGGGCTGCTCGAGGACGGCGACATCATCGAGATCGACGCGGTCAATGGGACCCTTGACGTAAAATTGAGCGACGCCGAGCTCGCCCAGCGCAGAACCAAATGGAGCGCCCGCGCGACTAACCACACGTCGGGTGCGCTCTGGAAATATGCTCAGCAGGTTGGACCGGCGATCGGAGGGGCAGTGACCCATCCGGGCGGCGCGCACGAGAAACAGTGCTATGCGGACATTTAGGCGTGCCACAGTTGCGTTTGTGTTGGGGGCGGCTGCGCTGGCCGCGCCGGCGTTCGCCTTCGACGGTGCGCCGGTCAACCCGAAGGACGCCACCATCCCGGTCGTGACGACCTTGCCCGGCGCTGCGGGTGCGGTGCGCACCAAGGTTCCGCCTGCGGTCGCGACCCAGGAAACCTCGCTCAGCGCCTTGCAATATGCTGCCGAGGGCGGCCACCCGATCGCGCAGTGGAAGCTCGGCCGCATGTACGCCAACGGCGACGGCGTCGCCCAGGACGATCTGCGTGCCTTCGAATATTTCAGCCGGATCGCCAACGCGCATGCAGAGGACAGCCCGTCGGCGCCGCAGGCGCAGATCGTGGCCAACGCCTTCGTCGCGCTCGGCCGCTACTATCTGGCCGGCATCCCGAATTCGAAGGTCAAGGCCGATCCGGACCGCGCCCGGGAGATGTTTTCCTATGCCGCATCCTATTTCGGCAATGCGGACGCGCAGTACGACCTCGCTCGTCTGTACCTGAAGACCCCGGACGCCTCGCGCGAGGACTACCGCTATGGCGCGCGCTGGCTTGGCCTCGCCGCGCAGAAGGGCCAGCACCAGGCCCAGGCGCTGCTCGGCCAGATGCTGTTCAACGGCGACCGCCTGCCGCGGCAGGCCGCGCGCGGCCTGATGTGGCTGACGCTGGCGCGCGACAGCGCCGGCGCCGACGAGGTCTGGATCAAGGAAAGCTACAACCGCGCCTTCGCGAAGGCCTCCGACGACGACCGCGCCATGGCCCTGCAAATGCTGGAGCAGTGGGTGCAGGGGCGTAGGGAGTAGGCGCACTACAGCGTCACGCCGGGGAGATGCGAAGCATCGAACCCGGAATGACGACTAATAGCCTAGGCCGCCTCCAAATCCAGATCCGCCCACACCGGCACGTGGTCCGAGGGCTTCTCCCAACCGCGCACGTAGCTGTCGATGCCGACATTGGCGAGCCTGTCGCTGGCCTGCGGCGACAGCAGCAGATGATCGATCCGCAGCCCCTGGTTCTTCTGCCAGGCCCCGGCCTGGTAGTCCCAGAAGGTGTAGAGCCCGCCCTCGTCGCTGACGGCGCGCAAGGCGTCGGTGAGGCCGAGGCCGAGCAGGGACTGGAAGCTCTCGCGCGTCTCGGTCTTGAACAGCGCGTCCTCGGTCCAGGCAGCCGGATTGTGCACGTCGCGGGCATGCGGGATGACGTTGAAGTCGCCGGCCAGGATCAGCGGGACCTCCTCCTTGAGTCGCTTTTTCGAATAATCAAGAAGTCGCGACATCCATTTGAGCTTGTAGGGATATTTCTCGGTCCCGACCGGATTGCCATTGGGCAGGTAAAGGCAGGCGATGCGCAGCACGCCGGACTTCAGCGTCACGACGCCTTCGAGGAAGCGGGCATGGGTGTCCTCGTCGTCGCCGGCGAGGCCCGACTTGGTCTCGTCGAACCGGAGCTTGGAGAGCAGGGCGACGCCGTTGAACGTCTTCTGCCCGTGCGTCACCACGTTGTAGCCGAGCGCCTCGATCTCCAGCCGCGGAAAGGCCTCGTCGACGCACTTGATCTCCTGCAGGCAGACGATGTCCGGCTGGCACTCTTTCAGCCAGGTCAGGAGCAGATCGATCCGCTGCCGGACCGAGTTCACGTTCCAGGTGGCTACTCTGATGGGCATTGAGACGGGCTCCGGGCAGGGGTCTTGGTTAGAACAAAATGCAAACGCGCCCGTCAAGGCGGCCGCAAAATCTCCCACAAAATTAACCCGGCTTAAGCAGGCCGCAGGCCATTGATCATCAAGAGGTTCCTCGGATGGATGGCCGGACAAGGCGATGAAGCGAACTCTGCCGCGTGACGACCTGCTCGGCGCGTTCCTGTATTGGCTCGGCGGCTTCGAAATCGAGGACGGTCTGACGGCCGATCTCAGCGAGCGCGAGATCCGCCGCATCCGCGCCAAGCAGATCGATGCGGTGACCCAGCTGATCCCCGTGACGATGGCCGTGACGATGCTGAACGTCGCCATCGTGCTGATCCTGTTCTGGGGCAGGGGCTGGAACGACTTCCTCGCGATCTGGGGCCTGACGCTCGCCGCCACCGCTTCGCTTGCGGTGCGCGCATGGCGCAAGTCGCGTCAGAACCCGCCGCAGGAGGCATCGCCGCGCGCGGCGCGGCAGACGCTGCGGCAGGCGTTTTTTCTCGCCGCGATCTGGGGCGCGCTGCCGCTCGCGCTGTTCAGTCGCATCGAGCCGACCAGTCAGCTCCTCCTTGCCTGTCTGATGGTCGGCATGATGTCGGGCGGCGCCTTCACGCTCTCGACCTTCCCCCGTGCCGGGCTCGTCTATCTCGCCACCATGACGGTCGCCTGCACCGGCGCGCTGCTTTTGTGCGGCACCGGACCCTATCTGGTGACCGCGGTGTTCCTGCTGCTGTTCGCGTTCTTCATGGCGCGCAACATCGTCTCGCAGGGCAACCTTTTCCTCGGCAATCTCAAGGCCCAACTCGAGCTCGAGCGCCAGACCGAGATCATCTCGCTGCTGCTGAAGGACTTTCAGGAGAACGCCAGCGACTGGCTCTGGCAGACCGATGCCGAGGGACGCCTCGTCGACGTGCCGCAACGCTTCGCCGACGTCGCGCAACTGCCGCTTCCGCTCCTGAAAGGCTCGCAATTCGCCGACGTGCTCGACATGCTCTGCCCAGAGGATAAGAGCGCCGCCTACAACATCGTCGGCCTGATGGAGCACGCCGAGCCGCTGCACGAGATGAACCTCAAGGTCGTCGCGGGCGGCGAGGCGCGGCTGTGGTCGCTGACGGCGAAGCCGGCCTATGACCGCGACGGCCAATTCCTGGGCTATCGCGGCTTCGGACGCGACGTCACCGAGCGCTGGCGCGCCGAGAAGGCCGAGGCCGAGAGCCGCGCCAAGTCCGACTTCCTGGCGGTGATGAGCCACGAGATCCGCACACCCATGAACGGCGTGCTTGGTCTCGCCAGCATGCTGCTCGAAACCGAGCTCGATCCGGAGCAGCGCGAGGCCGTCACCACGATCCGCGAGTCCGGCGACAATCTCCAGCGCATCCTCAACGACATTCTCGACCTCTCCAAGCTGGAAGCCGGCCGCTTTCAGTTCGAGGCGATCGACTTCGCGCCGCAGGCGCTGGCCGAGACGGTCGCGACCGTGGTGCGCGCCGGCGCCAAGAGCAAGGGGCTCACGATCAGGGTCGAGCTCGATCCGAACCTGCCGCCGACACTCCGCGGCGACGTCGCGCGCATCCGCCAGGTGCTACTCAACCTCGCCTCCAACGCGGTGAAGTTCACCGACGAGGGCGAGGTGACGATATCGGCGACCTGCCAGGCGCGGCGCGACCTGCTCGCGACCGTCGAATGGACGGTGACCGACAGCGGGATCGGCATCGCACCCGACAAGCTCGGCCTGCTGTTCAGCGACTTCGCCCAGGCCGATGCCTCGATCAGCCGCCGCTTCGGCGGCACTGGCCTCGGCCTTGCTATCAGCAGGCGGATCATCGAGCAAATGGGCGGCACGATCGGCGTCACCTCGACGCCGGGCGAGGGCTCGACCTTCCGCTTCACGCTGGTGCTGCCCTGGAGCCAAGCCCAGGCCTCCGATCCGGCTGGCGGGCGCGACCAAGCCGACGAGCTCAAGGCCCGCATCGCCGGCCTCGATCGGCCGCTGAAGGTGCTGGTCGCGGAAGACGATGCGGTCAACCGCATGGTCGTGAGCAAGATGCTGGGGGCTTTCGACGTCGAGCTGCGGGTCGTCACGGACGGGACCGAAGCCGTAGCGGCAGCCTGCGAAGGCAATTACGATGTCGTGCTGATGGACGTGCGCATGCCCGACATGGACGGGCTCGCCGCCACCCGCGCGATCCGCGCGCAAGGCGGGCGCTTCGAAGCCTTGCCGATCATCGCGCTGACCGCCAATGCCTTCCCCGAGGACATCAAGATCTGCCGCGAAGCCGGCATGTCGGACTTCCTGGCCAAGCCGCTGCGCAAGCCGGCGCTGATCGAAGCGCTCCTGCGGGCGCTGGACGGCCACGTGATGTCGGAGGACGCACCGCTCCAGCCGGAGTTGATGCCGACCGAGGTGGCGTGGACGGACGAGGAGAGGCAGATAACGGGCGCGTAAGCGCGCTACACCGAGAAGCTCGTCCCGCAGCCGCAGGACGCGGTGGCATTGGGGTTGTTGACGCGGAACGAGGCGCCGATCAGGTCATCGACGAAATCGACCTGTGATCCGGCCAGGAACGGCTGCGAGGCGGAATCGACCAGCACCACCGCATTGTCCTGCTCGATCACGAGGTCGTCGTCGGTGCGGGCGCGATCGATGTCGAACTTGTATTGGAAGCCCGAGCAGCCGCCGCCCTCGACCGAGATGCGCAGCATCGCGCCCGACCCTTCGCCCTTGAGGATCTCCCCAATCCGGCGTGCGGCGCGGTCGCTGATGGTCACGGCACTCGTCATTGCTGGTCTCCGATAGTCCCGCGGTCATACCAAGTTCACTTGCCCAATTCATTTGGTATCGCGCGTCCGACATAGTTAAGTGCCACCATACGCAGAATCAAATGGATAGGGACTAAATTCGCCGTGTCCGTCGGAATGGCAGCCCCCCGCGCGCCCTATGCCTGCGACCCCGACCGCAGCCGCGGCCGGCTGGTCGCCGAGCCCCCGAGCCGGACCCGCAGCCCGTTCCGGCGAGATTGCGACCGGGTGATCCATTCCACCGCGTTCCGCCGACTGAAGTACAAGACCCAGGTGTTCGTGTTCCACGAGGGCGACCACTACCGCACCCGGCTGACTCATTCGCTGGAGGTGGCCCAGATCGCCCGCGCGCTGGCCCGTCAGCTTGGCCTCGACGAGGACCTCACCGAGACATTGGCCTTGGCGCACGACCTCGGTCATCCGCCGTTCGGGCATGCCGGGGAGCGGGCCCTGGACGCCTGCCTGAAGGAGTTCGGGGGCTTCGACCACAATGCCCAGACGCTACGCGTCGTGGCTTCGCTCGAGCACCGCTATCCCGAATTCGACGGGCTCAACCTAACATGGGAATCGCTGGAAGGCATCGTCAAGCACAACGGTCCGCTGACCGACCGCAGCGGCGCCCCGGTCGGGCGCTACCGCGAGCATGGCGTTCCCGTCGGGATTGCCGAGTACATCAAGACCTACGATCTCGAATTGTGGAGCTTTGCCTCGCTGGAGGCGCAGGTCGCCGCGATCGCCGACGACATCGCCTATGACGCCCACGACATCGACGACGGTCTGCGCGCCGGCCTGTTCCATCTCGACGATCTCAAGGGAATGCCGCTGACGGCGGAGATCGTCGCTGAGACTGCGGCACATTATCCCGATCTTGAAGACGTCCGCCGCGGTGCCGAGCTGGTGCGCGAGCTGATCTCGCACCTGATCGGCGCGGTGTTTGCGGAGACAGGGAAGAAACTCGCTGCCGTGAAGCCGCAATCGGCCCAGGATGTCCGCCGGCAAAGCCAGGCGCTGGTCGCATTTCCAGCCGACGTGGCGGAGGAAGAGGCCGCCATCAAGGCCTTCCTGTACCAGCACATGTACCGCCACGAGCGGGTGATGCGGGTGATGGGCGAGGCCGAGCAAATCCTGTTCGACCTATTCGCAAAATACCTGAAGTCCCCCAGCGAGCTGCCGCCGGAATGGCTGCTGGGGTCGGAGGCGGACGACGAGGGTGACCGGGCCCGCCGGATCGGCAATTTCGTTGCCGGAATGACCGACCGCTTTGCCTTGACCGAGCACCAGCGCCTCTTTGACTCGACCCCGGATTTGCGTTAGGCGGCGGCCATGCCCCAGACATCCTCATCGCTGCATCTGTTCGCCGACGTGCTCGCACGCGTGCACGCTGCCTGCCGCGCGCTTGCGGCAGACGCCAACTGGCCCGAGGGCATCGATTTCTCCCGCGTCGTGGTCGAGCCGCCGCGCGATGCCTCCCATGGCGACATGGCGACCAATGCCGCCATGGTGCTTGCGAAAGAGGCAAAGGCAAAGCCGCGCGATCTCGCCGAGCAGATTGCCGAACGGCTGCGTTCCGACGCGCTGATCGCCAAGGTCGATGTCGCCGGTCCCGGCTTCATCAATCTGACGCTGAAGCCGGCTGCCTGGGCCGAGGCGCTGCGTACCGTGCTGCGCGAAGGTGCCGATTACGGCCGCATCCACGGCGGCTCCAAGGTCAATGTCGAATACGTCTCGGCCAATCCGACCGGACCGATGCATGTTGGCCATTGCCGCGGCGCCGTGTTCGGCGACGCGCTGGCGAGCCTGCTCCAGTTCGCCGGCCACGACGTCACGCGCGAATATTATATCAACGATGCCGGCGCCCAGGTCGACGTGCTCGCGCGCTCGGCCTTCCTGAGGTATCGCGAGGCGCTCGGCGAGGACATCGGCGCCATCCCGGAAGGCCTCTATCCCGGCGACTATCTGAAGCCGGTCGGCGAGGCGCTGGCGAAAGAGCACGGCGACAAGCTGCTCGCCAGAAGTGAGGCCGAGTGGCTGCCGACCGTGCGCGCCAAGGCGATCGCGATGATGATGGACGAGATCAAGGACGATCTCGCCGCGCTCAACATCCGCCACGACGTGTTCTTCTCCGAGCGCTCGCTGATCGAGACCGGCAACAACAAGGTTGCCGAGACCATCGACTTCCTGCGCGCCAAGGGCGACATCTATGAGGGGCGCCTGCCGCCGCCGAAGGGCGCGCCGGTCGAGGATTGGGAAGACCGCGAGCAGCTGCTGTTCAGGGCGACCGCCTACGGCGACGACGTCGATCGTCCGCTGATCAAGTCGGACAATTCCTACACCTACTTCGCCTCCGACATTGCCTATCACAAGAACAAGTTCGACCGCGGCTTTGCCGAGATGATCGACGTCTGGGGCGCCGACCATGGCGGCTACATCAAGCGCATGCAGGCCGCCGTGAAAGCGACGACCTCAGGCAAGGGTGCGCTCGACGTCAAGATCGTCCAGCTCGTGAAACTCTTGCGCAACGGCGAGCCGGTGAAGATGTCCAAGCGGAGCGGGGACTTCGTCACCTTGCGTGAGGTGGTGGATGAAGTCGGCCAGGACGCGGTCCGCTTCATGATGCTGTACCGGAAGAACGACGCGGTGCTCGATTTCGACCTCGCCAAGGTCATGGAACAGTCGCGCGACAACCCGGTGTTCTACGTCCAGTACGGCCACGCCCGCGGCCACTCGATCTTCCGCAACGCCCGCGCCGAGGTGTTCCCGGAACTCCCGGAGGATGCCGGCCCGCGGATCGCCTGGCTTGCTGAGTCGGCGGTTGAGCGGCTGTCGGACCCGGTCGAGCTCGATCTTCTTAAGCGCCTCGCAATTTATCCGCGCATGCTCGAGGCTGCCGCCGCGGCCCATGAGCCGCACCGAATTGCCTTCTATCTCTATGACTTAGCGAGCGAATTTCACGCACTTTGGACGAAAGGGCGCGATTTGCCCTATTTACGCTTCATTATCAATAATGATGCAGATCTTACAAAGGCGCGATTGGCAATGGTCCAGGGCGTCGTCTCGGTCCTGGCATCGGGCCTCGCCATCCTCGGCGTCCATGCCCCGGACGAGATGCGGTAGTTTGGGGCGAACTACTTAAGGGGAATTCGGGGGTAACCGGCAGAAGCCGGATCGCTTAGACTTGGTTGAAAGCCTTGTGGGTCGAAAGCCGTGCCTTGGTCGAGGGGCGCGCGGCTTTCCCGAAGGGACGCATCATCACGATGGCCGAACGATATCAGGACAGACCGTTTCCTTCCGATGACTATGGTCGCGGTGGCGATCAGCATGGGAAGGCGGAAAGCGATCCCTTGGCCGAGCTCGCCCGTCTGATCGGGCAGACCGATCCGTTCGCCGCGCAGTCGCGGCCGACGGCACGTCCGCCGGCAACGCCCTCTCAGAGTTATCAGGACGACGATTACCGTCAGGTCGATGATCAGCAGCAGGATTACGCCGAGCAGGTGCCGCCGCCCGGGCCGCCCTCATGGATGCGGCGCGCCAACGTGCAACCGCAGCCGGCACCCGCACCCGAGCCCGACTATCCCGTTTCGGTAAGCCCGGTTCACCCGCTGCATCGCTACACGGCCAAGCCTGCCGCGCCCGAGCCTGTCGTTCATCAGGCTCAGGCCTACCAGGACCACGCCTATCAAGATCAGGCTTATCAGGAGCAGGCCTATCAGCAGCACGGTCAGGCCCACCAGGAGCAGTCGTATCAGGAGCCGTACGCGCAGCCGGATCCGTCGCGCTATGACGATGCGCTCTATGGTCGGCTGGAGACGGGCGAGCAGGACTTTCAGCGCGAGCCGGCCTATCCCGACGACCCTTACGCCTACCAAAGCGACTATCCCGAGGACGAGGTCGAGGAGCCGAAGAAGCAGCGCGGCGGCATGATGACGGTTGCGGCGATCCTGGCGCTTGCCGTGGTCGGCACCGGAGCCGCGTTCGCCTACAAGACCTATATCGGCTCGCCTCGCAGCGGCGAGCCGCCGATCATCAAGGCCGACAACACGCCGACCAAGATCGTGCCGGCGCCGACGGACTCCGCGGCCAAGGTGCCGGACCGCATGGTCAGCGGTGACGGCACTGAAAAGATCGTGCCGCGCGAGGAGGCGCCCGTCGACGTCAACGCCAAGGCAGGCGGGCCGCGCGTGGTGTTCCCGCCGCTGAACCAGAATGCGAACCCACCGTCGGTGGCGAGCGTGTCGCCGTCCACCGTGCCGCCGCCGAGCGCGGGGCCGACCCCAAGCAACGGCACCATGCCGAACAATTCGCCGCGCCCGATCAGGACCGTGGCGGTGAAGGGTGACCAGACCGATAGCGCCGTGCCGCAATCGGCTGCCGCCAAGCCGACGGCCGCCGCGCCGAAGCCTGTTGCCGCGCCAGTTGCGCCCGCCGCGCCGCGCAATCCGCCGACCTCGGCCAATGCCAGTGCCAACCAGCCGATGTCGCTCGCGCCGCAATCGGCACCGGCGGCCGAGCCGCCGCAGCGGATGGCCGCGACCAACCCGACGCAGATTGCGCCCACCAGCAGCGGCGGCGGCTACATCGTGCAAGTCTCCTCGCAGCAGAGCGAGGACAGCGCCGCCGCGTCCTACCGGGTGCTTCAGGGCAAGTACGGCAGCGTGCTCGGATCCCGTTCGCCGGTGATCAAGCGGGTCGATCTGACCGATAAGGGCAAGGGGATCGTCTACCGCGCCTTCGCAGGACCCTATGGCTCGGTCCAGGAAGCGACGCAGGCTTGCAACAATCTGAAGGCCGCAGGGCTGTCCGACTGCTTCGTCCAGAGGAATTAACAGCGGTTTCCTTGACCCCCTGACGGGGCAGGGTTAATCGGCCGTTATGAGCACGCGGGCCTTCATTACCGGCGTATCCGGAACGGAACTGACCGCCGCCGAGCGGGAGTTTATCCGTGCCGAACGCCCATGGGGCTTCATCCTGTTCAAGCGCAATGTCGCGACACCGGCGCAAGTTGCTGCGTTGGTTGCGGAATTACGTTCGGTCGCGAATGCCCCCGAGGCGCCGGTCCTGATCGACCAGGAGGGCGGACGGGTGCAGCGGCTAGGGCCGCCGCACTGGCCGGTTTATCCGCCGGGAGCCGTTTTCGCGAATTTGTACGACACTGATTCGGCCCTCGGGCTCGCCGCGGCGCGCCTCAGTGCCCGGCTGATCGCAGCCGATCTCGCTGATCTCGGCATCACCGTGGATTGCCTGCCGCTGGCGGACGTGCCGGTGCCGGGCGCTGACGCGGTCATCGGCAACCGCGCCTACGGCACGGAGCCGGGCAAAGTCGCGGCGATTGCCCGCGCAGTCACCGAGGGCCTGGAGCAGGGCGGCGTGCTCCCGGTGCTCAAGCACATTCCCGGGCATGGCCGCGCCACCGCCGACACCCATTTCAAGCTGCCAACCGTCGACACGCCCCGGGACGAGCTGGAGCGGACCGATTTCGCCGCGTTCAAGCCGCTGGCTGATCTGCCGATGGCCATGACTGCACATGTTGTGTTTAGCGCCTTCGACCTCGCCCATCCGGCGACGACATCTGCGACAATGATTGCTGACGTGATTCGCGGCGCAATCGGGTTCCAGGGTTTGTTAATGAGTGATGACGTGTCGATGAACGCGCTGTCGGGAAATATCGCCGAGCGGACCCGCGCGATCTTCGCGGCCGGCTGCGACGTGGCCCTGCATTGCAACGGCAGCATCGAGGAGATGCGCGACGTCGCCAGTCAGACTCCTGAACTGGCCGGCCGGGCGTTGGAGCGGGCGAA
Source organism: Bradyrhizobium sp. CCBAU 11357 (assembly GCF_028128865.1). Taxonomy (NCBI): domain Bacteria; kingdom Pseudomonadati; phylum Pseudomonadota; class Alphaproteobacteria; order Hyphomicrobiales; family Nitrobacteraceae; genus Bradyrhizobium; species Bradyrhizobium sp. CCBAU 11357. Next base: position 109,716 of record NZ_LBJW01000106.1, read on the forward strand.
AGCCGCGCTCGCCGCACGCAAGCCGCCGCAGCCGTTCGACCGCGTGGCCGCACGCACTGAGCTGGACGCATTGATCGCACGGGCAAACACGGCATCGGCATGACCGCAGAAATCCTATCGTTCGAAACCGGGCGGCCCGCAGAGCTCGCCGAGGGTGAGCCGGCGTTGGTGGTGGACGTCGAGGGCTATGAGGGCCCGCTCGATTTGTTGCTCGCGCTGGCGCGACAGCAGAAGGTCGATCTCGCCAAGATCTCGATCCTGGCGCTCGCCGACCAGTACCTCCATTTCATCGAAGCCGCGCGAAAGATCCGGCTGGAGCTCGCCGCGGACTATCTGGTGATGGCCGCATGGCTCGCCTTCCTGAAGTCGCGTCTGCTGCTGCCGGAGCCGCCGAGCGCGGAAGGCCCGAGCGCCGAGCAGATGGCGACGGCGCTCGCCAACCGCCTGCGCCGTCTGGAAGCCATTCGCGAAGCCGCCAACCGGCTGATGAACAGGCCGCAATTGCAGCGCGACATCTTCCCGCGCGGCGAGCCCGAGCACATCGCCGAGATCAAGCATCCGAAATACACCGCAACGCTCTACGACCTGCTCACCGCCTATGCCGCGCAGCGCCAGTCGCGCGTGCTGGCGAGCGTGCATCTGGCCAAGCGCACGGTGTGGTCGCTCGCCGAGGCACGCGCCACGCTGGAGCGGCTGGTCGGCAGCATCACCGAGCAGGACGATTGGGGTGTTCTCGACGACTTCCTGATCCGGCATGTCGCCGACCCGACGCAGCGCGCAACGGTGTTCGCCTCGAGCTTTGCCGCCGCGCTCGAATTGGTGCGCGAAGGTCAGCTCGAGCTGAACCAGAAAGAGGCGTTTGCGCCGATCTATTTCCGGAAGGGGCGCCCAAAACCGGTCCCGGACGCAGCTCCTGCGCCTGATGCGCCGGTCGCTTAAGTGCAAGAAGGAGAATCTACCATGGCAAGCCTGGCTGAAGTGCGGGTAGAAGAGGCCGAGCCGATGGAGAACGAATCCCAGGCGCGCCCCGAAGAATTGCGGCTGCTGGAGGCGCTGCTGTTCGCCTCGAGTGAACCGCTGGACACCGCGACGCTGGCCAAGCGCATGCCCGAAGGCGTCGACGTCAAGGCTGCGCTCGAGCAATTGCAGGCCGATTATGCCTCGCGCGGCGTCAACCTCGTCCGCGTCGCCAACAAATGGACGTTCCGCACCGCCGGCGATCTGGCCTGGCTGATGACGCGCGAGAGCACCGAGACCCGCCGCCTGTCGCGTGCCGCGATCGAGGTGCTGGCGATCATCGCTTATCACCAGCCGGTGACGCGGGCCGAGATCGAGGAGATCCGCGGCGTCGTCACGTCGAAGGGCACGCTCGACGTGCTGCTGGAGACCGGCTGGATCAAGCCGCGCGGCCGTCGCAAGACGCCCGGCCGTCCGCTCACCTTTGGAACCACGGAGGAGTTCCTGTCGCAGTTCACCCTGGAGCAGCTCGGCGACCTGCCGGGCCTGGAAGAGCTGAAAGGCACGGGCCTCCTGGATTCGCGCCTGCCGACCGGCTTCAGCGTGCCGACGCCGTCTGATGATCCGGCCCTGCGTGAGGACGAGGATCCGCTGGAACCGGGCGATGACCTCGATCTCGCGCTCGCGCCTGCGGTCGAGCCCGAGAGCCCGCCGGATGGCGGCAATGAGGGGGGCGGCGAGGGCGGCACCGAAGAGTGACGCCCCGGCGAAATACGGGCCCCTGCGACAGTTAACACTAGCAAGATTGCGTAGCGCCGACAGCGAATTGGCGCCGCCTTGGTCCTTGTTTTTGAGACCTGCCAAGCCTAGGTTTCGGTGAAGATCGGCCGGGTCCCCGGCCATGCGCGTTTGGAGGGTTGCAGGATGGGTTCACTCAGCATTTGGCACTGGATCTTGGTGATCGCAGTGGTCCTGCTGCTGTTCGGCCGCGGCAAGATTTCGGATCTGATGGGCGACGTGGCGCAGGGCATCAAGGCGTTCAAGAAGGGCATGCAGGACGACGACAAGCCTGCCGAGAAGCCCGAGCCGGCCAAGTCGATCGAGCACAATGCGGCGCCGACCGCGGCACGGTCCGACGTCGGCAGCAAGGCCGTCTGAGCCGGAAGCAGCACGCGAGACGCGGGTAGCGGCCCCGATCCTGCGCGCAAGGGATTGGGCCGGCTCCGGCTTCGCGTGAACGGAAGACCTCATGTTCGACATCGGGTGGAGTGAACTGGTCCTCATCGGGGTCGTGGCCCTGATCGCCATCGGCCCGAAAGAGCTGCCGGGCGTGCTGCGCATGGTCGGGCAGTGGATGGGCAAGGCGCGCAAGATGGCGGCCGAATTCCAGGGCCAATTCCAGGAGGCGATGCGCGAGGCCGAGATGGCCGATCTCAAGAAGAGCTTCGACGAGGTCAAGGAAGCCGCCACGGGATTCAATCCACTGACCTCGCTCCAGAAGGACGTGAGCGACGCGCTTCGCGTCGATGCGCTGGACAAGCCGGCCGAGACGTCGGCCGCCACGGCGGTCGATCCGCCCGTCACGCCCACGACACCGGAGAGCCCAACGCCTTCGACCTTCATGGAAGCCGAAGCGCATGCGGCCGCGAACGAGCCGCTCGCGATCACCCGTGAGGTCGAACAGGCGACGGTTGCGCAGGACACCGCGCCATCCGAAGCGATCAAGGACGCCAAAGCGTCATGACCGACGCCGATATCGAGGCCAGCAAAGCCCCGCTGATGGACCACCTGATCGAGCTGCGCTCGCGGCTGATCAAGGCGTTGATCGGCTTTGGCGTGGCCTTCATCTTCTGCTTCTTCTTCGCCAAGCAGATCTACAACGTGCTGGTCTGGCCGTTCGTGTGGATCGCAGGTCCCGAGAACTCGAAATTCATCTACACGGCGCTGCTGGAATATTTCATCACCCAGCTCAAGCTCGCCCTGTTCGGCGCCGGCTTCATCTCGTTCCCGATCGTGGCGACGCAGATCTACAAATTCGTCGCGCCCGGGCTCTACAAGCACGAGAAGCAGGCCTTCCTGCCGTATCTGGTCGCGACCCCGTTCTTCTTCGTGCTCGGTGCGGCGCTGGTCTATTTCGTCGTGCTGCCGATGCTGGTGCGCTTCTCGCTCGGCATGCAGCAGGCCGGCGGCGACGAGACCGCGCAGATTCAGCTCTTGCCCAAGGTCGGCGAATATCTGTCGCTGATGATGTCGCTGATCTTCGCCTTCGGCATCGCCTTCCAGCTGCCGGTGATCCTGACGCTGCTCGGACGGATCGGCATCGTCACCTCGAAGATGCTGCGCGAGAAGCGGCGGTATTTCATCGTGATGGCCTTCGTGATCGCGGCCGTGCTGACGCCGCCCGACGTGCTCAGCCAGTGCTCGCTCGCATTCCCCCTGATGGCGCTCTACGAGGGCTCGATCATCGCGGTGGCGATGGTGGAGAAGAAGGCGGCGGCCTCGTCGCAAGCCACCGGCACCGACGTGTCGACGCCGGCCAAGCCGGCGGAGTAGGGGCGGCTGGCTCTACTGTCATTCCCCGCGAAAGCGGGGAATCCAGTACGCCGCAGCCTATCGAGGAATCACGGCCGTCTCTGGAATACTGGATCATCCGCCTTCGCGGATGATGACACCTGTGCTAGGGGAAGCGCGCCAATGCAAACTTACAACGTTTGCCGTTGTATGTTTACGCGCTGATCCAGGACCACGGCCATGCACGACATCAAAGCGATCCGCGACAATCCGCAAGCCTTCGACGCCGGCCTCGCCCGGCGCGGCCTGAAGCCGATGTCGGCCTCGCTGCTTGCGATCGACGAGAAGCGGCGTGCGGCGATCCTTGCCTCCGAGCAGTCGCAGGCGCGGCGCAACGCGGCCTCGAAGGAGATCGGCGACGCCAAGAAGGCCAAGGACGAGGCGCGCGCGGCGAAGCTGATGGCCGAAGTCGCCGAGCTCAAGACCACGATGCCGGAGCTCGAAGCGGCCGCGAAAGCCGCTGACGATGAGCTCGCCAGGGAGCTGTCGGCAATCCCCAATCTGCCGCTCGGCGAGGTACCCGATGGCGCCGACGAGCATGGCAACGTGCAGCGCCATGTCTTCGGCAACAGGCGCAACTACGCGTTCGCGCCCAAACCCCACGACGATCTCGGCGGCGCGCTCGGTGACATGGATTTCGAGACGGCGGCAAAGCTCTCCGGCGCGCGCTTCGTCGTGCTGAAGAAGGGGCTGGCGCGGCTCGAACGCGCGCTCGGTCAGTTCATGCTGAACCTGCATGTCGACGAGCATGGCTATACCGAGATCAATCCGCCGCTGCTGGTGCGCAACGAGATCATGTTCGGTACCGGACAGTTGCCGAAATTCGAGGACGACCAGTTCTGGGCGATCAAGGGCGAGTTGCTCGCCGCGCCCGAATATGAGCGGCTGCAGACCGAACGTCTCGGCATCATTCCGACAGCGGAGGTAGCGCTTACCAACCTGGTCCGCGAATCCATCGTTGACGAGAAGCAGCTGCCGATGCGTCTCACGGCGCTGACGCCGTGCTTCCGCGCCGAGGCGGGTGCGGCAGGGCGGGACACGCGCGGGATGATCCGCCAGCACCAGTTCACCAAGGTCGAGCTGGTGTCGATCACGACGCCGGAAACCAGCAAGGATGAGCACGAACGCATGCTCGCCTGCGCCGAGGAGGTGCTGCGGCGGCTCGGCTTGCACTACCGCGTCATGACGCTGTGCACCGGAGATATGGGTTTTTCGTCGCAAAAAACCTACGACATCGAGGTCTGGATGCCCGGGCAGGGCGAGGGCGGGGCGTTCCGCGAGATCTCGAGCTGCTCGGTCTGCGGCGACTTCCAGGCCCGCCGCATGGATGCGCGCTCGCGCGGGCCCGACGGCAAGCCGCGCTTCGTGCACACGCTGAACGGCTCCGGCACCGCGCTCGGCCGCGCGCTGATCGCCGTGATGGAAACTTATCAGCAGGAGGACGGCTCGATCGCGGTCCCGGACGTGCTCCAGCCCTATATGGGCGGGCTGAAGGTGATCGCGCGCGACTAAAGCGTTTTCCCGTGAAGTGGGCACTGGTTCGCGTCCGAAAACGCGGCATGACGAGAATCGCGTTGCGAAGATCGGGCGGCCGGCTATCCTGCCGGCCCGTCCACGCGAACCCCTCCGTTCATGGCCTTGCACCGCGACATCTTCTGGGTCGGCCGACAATGGGCGGTGACAGGGGCCGGGATCCAGGCCGTCGATCAGCGCCTCCGCGGCGTTCTCGACATCGAGATCGCGCGGCTCTGGGACAACGATCTCGTGCAGAGCCGGCGGGCCAAGCCCGGGGTCAATGCAGCGGATTTCGACAAGGCGCTGACCGTGGCACGCGAACGCTTTCCGCAGGAGCCGACGTCTGACCCGTTCGTGGCACAGCTGAAGGCGCTCGGCGTCATTGAGGCTTCCGTCGTGAACCAGGTCGTGCCGGCGATGCAACTGCGTGCGGAAGGCCGGCTCGCGCGCTTCCTGCCGCAATGGCGCATTCGCCGCTAGCGGGACCAGCCAGGGAACCAGCCGCCGGACCGCAATCGTCCGGTTTGCCTGATCGGCCCCGGCCGGATAAGACGGCTCAGACCCGCTTTCAGGAATCGAACCTTCCGCATGCGCATTCTCTGCACCAATGACGACGGCATCCACGCTCCCGGCCTCAAGGTCGTGGAGGAGATCGCGCGCGCCTTGTCCGATGATGTCTGGGTGGTGGCGCCCGAGCTCGACCAGTCCGGCGTGTCGCATTCGCTGTCGCTGAACGATCCCTTGCGTCTGCGCGAGGTCGGCCCGCGGCACTTCGCCGTGCGCGGCACGCCGACGGACTGCGTCATCATGGGGGCCCGCCATATCCTGGGTGCCAAGCTGCCCGATGTCGTGCTGTCCGGGGTCAACAAGGGCCGCAACGTCGCCGAGGACGTCGTCTATTCCGGCACCATTGCCGGCGCGTTGGAAGGCACCATCCTGGGATTGCCGTCGTTCGCGCTGTCGCAGGAGTTCAGCGTCGAGACGCGCGAACGGCCGCCTTGGGATACGGCGCGCAAATTCGGGCCCGATATCCTGCGCAAGGTGATCGCCGCCGGCGTTCCGAAGGACACCGTCATCAACATCAACTTCCCGTCCTGCGCGCCGGAGGATGTGCTGGGCATCCGCGTCACGCGGCAAGGCAAGCGCAATCTGGGCTTCCTCAGGATCGACGAGCGCAGGGACGGCCGCGGCAATCCCTATTTCTGGATCGGCTTCGAGCGCACCGCGATGCTCGACACCCCCGCCGACGGCACTGATCTCGCGGCGCTGCGCGAGCGCTACGTCTCGGTCACCCCGCTCAGGCTCGACCGCACCGACGAAGCCTTTTCGGAGCAGCTGGGCCTCACCCTGAAATAAAGGCTAGACTAGCCGCCGCGAAGCGCGGCCTCGATGGTCTTGCCGAGCGCGTCGAGCTGAAACGGCTTTTGCAGCGCCGGCCGGTCGCGATATTGCTCGGGCAGGCCGGAGGAGCCGTAACCGGTGGCGAAGATAAACGGGCAGCCCTTGGCCATGATGACATCGGCGACGGGCGAGATGACCTTGCCGTTGACGTTGACGTCCAGAATGGCGAGGTCGAAATCGGTGGATTGCGCAAGCCGCATGGCCTCGGTGATGTCACCCGCCTCGGCGGCTACCTTGTAGCCGAGCTCCTCCAGCATATCCGCGACCATCATTCTGATCATGACCTCGTCCTCGACGAGGAAAACAGAGCGGCCCGAAAGCCCTGTCGCAGTCATGGTTGAGTCCTTGCCCATTCTCGTAAACGTTCGCAGATAACGATAGGCGACGCAATGCGCGTTTCGGCGAACGCAAACCCCACAAATGGCTTAGCGCTTTGAATGCCTGTTGTGGTCAAATGCTGCGCCGAAAGGCTATCATGAGTTCCTGAGCCGGAACAAGATTCTCGTCTCGGGTTCTTGCGGTGCAGTACGGCGATCCGCCAGACGAGATGAGCAATAGCAGCAATGACGCCCGACCAGCAGCCGCCGGAAAAGATGATGTTTCAGCTCACGCTGAGGCGTCGGGGCATCAGCGATCAGGCCGTGCTTCGGACCATGGAAGAGGTGCCGCGCGAGCTTTTCGTCGACGAGGCCGATCGCGACGGCGCCTATCGCGACAGCGCGCTGCCGATCGCCTGCGGGCAGACCATCAGCCAGCCCTTCGTCGTTGCCTACATGACCGAACAGCTCCAGCTCCAGAAGCAGCACCGGGTGCTCGAAATCGGCACTGGCTCGGGCTACCAGGCCGCCGTGCTGTCGCGGCTCGCCGGCCAGGTGCTGACCGTCGAGCGCTATCGCAAGCTGGCCGAGGCGGCACGCGCCCGGCTTGAGAAGCTCGATTGTCACAATGTCGAGGTGATGCTCGGGGACGGTCTCAATCTGGCTCCCAACATCGGCCCGTTCGACCGCATCATCGTCACCGCCGCGATGGAGCAGATTCCGCAGAACCTGGTCGAGCGGCTGGAGGTCGGGGGCATCCTGATCGCCCCCGTCGGCCCGCATCAGGGCGTGCAGACGCTGACCCGCCTGGCCCGGACCGAAACCGGGATCGAGCGCAAGGAACTCGTCGAGGTCCGCTTCGTGCCGGCCCTGCCCGGTGTGGCGCGGGAGCTGTAGAATCCCGGATCGGCAGTGCCGCCAACATCTTATTGTGAGGGTTAAGCCGTTATTTACTCGGCGCGTGTTTACTTAAAACACCAGTTCTGTTGCGTACGAGTGAGTAACCATGTCCGCTGTCGCCGAGTTGCTTTACTCGCGCCGCGTGCCGCAGGTCGCGGTGCTGGCGCTGATCTCCTTCAGCTTTGCAGGGTGCAGCGCCGACATGTCGTCGCGGCTGTCCCAGTCGAACTTCTCCAATCCCTTCGCCTCTGAGCAGACCGGGTCGGTGCAGCAGCCAACGCCGCCGCAGCGTGAGCTGCCGCAATATGCGCGGCCGCAGACGCAGCCCGGTTACTACCAGTCGCAGGCTTTGCCTCCGCCCGCGGTGTCCGCCCCGCAATCCTATCCCGTTGCCCCCGGCGGCGGCGTATCCGGCGGCGGACGCGGCGTCAGCTCATATGCGCCTCCGGCGCAACCGCACCTGGAGACCACGGCTACCGTGCCGCCGCGGTCGGTCGCGGCCGCCCAGCCGGCCGGCGGGACCAAGATCATCGTCGGCACCAGCGATACGCTCGACGTGCTCGCCAAGCGCTATCACGTCACGCCGCAGTCGATCCTGGCCGCCAACGGCTACAAGGGTCCGCGGGCGCTCTCGCCCGGCCGGCAGCTGATCATTCCGGCTCCGGCGACGGCAGCTGCACCGGCGCCCACGATGGCTCCGGTCGCGGCTGCGCCTGCAGCGAAGCCGGTTGCGGCCGTCGCCGCACCGCCGAGCACGCACTTCGTCAACCGCGGCGACACGCTGGCCAGCATCGCGCGCAAGAACCACATCTCGGCGGCAGAGCTCGCCCGTGCCAACGGCCTCGATCCGTCGGCAAAGCTCAAGCTCGGCACCAAGCTGACCGTGCCCGGCGCCAAGACCGCCGCCGTTGCGGCGCCGGTTGCTGCGGCTCCGGTCGCGGCCACACCGGTGGCCGGAACGCTCCAGCCCGTCGCGGCAGCTCCGGCGCCCACGATCAAAATGGCCACTGCCGCCGCTCCCGTGCAGAGCGCGCGTCTCGCCCAGGCCACGAGCAATGTCGAAGAGAAGGCCGCCGAGACGCCGGCGAAGGCTGCGGAGGCCACCGGCGCGCTGCCGACCTTCCGCTGGCCGGTGCGCGGCAAGGTGGTCACGACCTATGGCGCCAAGACCAATGGCAAATCCAATGACGGCATCAATCTCGCGGTGCCCGAGGGGACGCCGGTCAAAGCGGCCGAAGACGGCGTCGTCGCCTATTCCGGCAACGAGCTGAAGGGGTACGGCAATCTGGTTCTGGTTCGGCACTCCAACGGCTACGTCACCGCATATGCCCATGCGAGTGAGTTGTTGGTGAAGCGCGGCGATACCATCAAGCGCGGCCAGGTCATTGCCAAGTCGGGTCAATCCGGGGAAGTGGCGTCGCCGCAGCTCCACTTCGAGATCCGCAAGGGGTCGAGCCCGGTTGACCCGCTTCAATTCCTGAACGGGGCGTGAGGCGCAAGCTTCGGCTTGGGGCTCGCCATCACCACAAGCACATTGTCGTCGCCCGGCTTGACCGGGCGACCCAGTACGCCGCGGCCTCTCGATCGATAGCAACCGTCTCTGGAATACTGGATCGCCCGCTTTCGCGGGCGATGACAGTTTTGGGTGGGGAGATAGCTTCCGCTAATTCGCCGTCAGCTTCACACCGAGCCGTCCCGCCAGCTCCTGCACGAACTGCCAGGCGACGCGGCCCGAGCGGGAGCCGCGTGTCGTCGACCATTCCAGCGCCTCGCGCTCCAGCGCCTCGTCGTCGATCTTGATGCCGAAATGGCTGCAATAGCCGCGCACCATGGCGAGATATTCGTCCTGGCTGCAGCGGTGAAAGCCGAGCCAGAGGCCGAAACGATCCGACAGCGACACCTTCTCCTCGACCGCTTCGCCGGGATTGATCGCGGTCGAGCGCTCGTTCTCGATCATGTCGCGCGCCAGCAGATGGCGGCGGTTGGAGGTGGCATAGAGGATGACGTTCTCGGGCCGGCCTTCGATCCCCCCTTCGAGCACCGCCTTGAGCGACTTGTAGGAGGCATCGTTGCCGTCGAAGGAGAGGTCGTCGCAGAACACGATGAAGCGGAAGGCGGAGGCGCGCAGCTGCTCCATCAGGGCCGGCAGGGTCTCGATGTCCTCGCGGTGGATCTCGATCAGCTTGAGCTTGTCGGCCGGTTTGCGCTCCGCGTTGATGCTGGCATGCGTCGCCTTCACCAGCGACGACTTGCCCATGCCGCGTGCGCCCCAGAGCAGGGCGTTGTTGGCCGGCAGGCCGTTGGCGAAGCGCTCGGTGTTCTCCATCAGGATGTCGCGCATCCGGTCGACGCCCTTGAGCAGGAACAGCTCGACGCGACTGACCCGCGGCACCGCCGAGAGGCGTCCGTCAGGGTGCCAGACATAGGCATCGGCCCGCTTGAACGACTCGGGCTCGACGGCCGGCGTGCCCCGGGCGGAAAGGTGCGCCGCAATGGTCTCCAGGGCGCGGACAATGCGCTCCTGGGCAAGGTTGGGGCCTGTCTCGGCGATCGCCGCCGTGGGGCGTTTTGCCGCGACGCGGGCGGGCCTGTTGGCAGGGGTGCGGGGGCCTTTGCCGGCCGGGCTTTTGTCTGGTTTCTTGGGCATGTCCGAAGTTCCTGAGAACGCAGCCTTATCGGGCCGCACGGGCCGCCGCAAGGTGGCCCAAAAGGGAGGTCTGGCAGCGTTGCAATTGGGGCAATGGCCGCTATAGTCCGCGCGAATTTGACCGAACCGGTCGCCCTTGAGGGCCCGACCGGCTTTCCCCCGTTCTCACGAGGATCGTCCGAATGCTGATTACCCCTGCGTATGCCCAGGCCGCGGGCGCCGGCGACACCAACAGCATGTTGATGTCACTGCTGCCGTTCGCCCTGATCTTCGTGATCATGTACTTCCTGATTCTGCGCCCGCAGCAGAAGAAGGTCCGCGACCACGCCGAGCTCGTGAAGAACATCCGCCGCGGCGACACCGTCGTGACCTCGGGCGGCCTCGTCGGCAAGGTCACCAAGGTGGTCGACGACGACCAGATCGAGTTCGAGATTTCCGACGGCGTGCGCGTGCGGCAGATGCGCCAGATGATCTCGGGCGTTCGCGCCAAGGGCGAGCCGGCGAAAGAAAGCTCGAAGGAAAGCGCCAAGGACGACAGCGCGGCGAAGTGAGCGCTTCACCGCGAGTCTCAAGTCTCCTGATCTGACAGGTCCAGTCGATGTTGTATTTCACGCGGTGGAAGGCGCTCGGGATCATCCTGACTGCGCTGATCGTGTGCCTCTGCGCGGTCCCGAACTTCTTCCCCGAGGCCCAAGTCAAGACCTGGCCCGCCTGGGCGCAGCGCCGGCTCGTGCTCGGCCTCGACCTCCAGGGCGGCTCCTATCTCTTGCTCGAGGTTGATTCCAACTACGTGAAGAAGGAGCGGCTGGACCAGATCCGCGACGACGTTCGCCGGACGCTGCGCGACGCCAAGATCGGCTTTACCGGCGGCGTCACGGTGCGCAACGACGCGGTCGAAGTTCGCATCACCAAGGAAACCGACGTGCAGCCGGCACTCGCCAAGCTGCGCGAGCTGTCCCAGCCGCTGGGCGGCCTGATGGGATCCAGCGGTCAGCGCGACCTCGAGGTGGCTGATGCCGGCGGCGGTGTGATCCGCCTCAGCGTCCCGCAGGCCGCGATGCTCGACCGCATGCGCAAGACCATCGAGCAGTCGATCCAGATCGTCGAACGCCGCGTCAACGAGCTCGGCACCGTCGAGCCCGTGATCCAGCGCCAGGGCAACGACCGCATCCTGGTGCAGGTCCCCGGCCTCCAGGATCCGACCCGCCTGAAGGAGCTGCTCGGCAAGACCGCGAAGATGGAATTCCGCATGGTCGACACCTCCGTGCCGCCGGATCAGGCGCAAGCGGGCAGGTTGCCGCCGGAATCCGAGCTGCTGACGAGCGCATCGCCGCCGCCCACGCCCTATGTGGTCAAGAAGCAGGTGCTGGTCGCCGGCGGCGACCTGACCGACGCCCAGGCGAGCTTCGACCAGCGCACGGGCGAACCGGTCGTCAGCTTCAAGTTCAACACCTCGGGCGCCCGCAAGTTCTCGCAGGCCACCACCGAGAACGTCGGACTGCCGTTTGCGATCGTGCTCGACAACAAGGTGATCTCGGCGCCGGTCATTCGCGAGCCCATCACCGGCGGCCAGGGCCAGATCTCCGGCAATTTCACCGTGCAATCGGCCAACGATCTCGCGATTCTCCTGCGCGCCGGCGCGCTACCGGCGCCGCTCACGGTCGTCGAGGAGCGCACCGTCGGCCCGGGCCTCGGCCAGGACTCGATCGAGAAGGGCGAGCTCGCCGCCTATGTCGGCTCGATCCTCGTTATCATCTTCATGCTCGTGACCTACCGGCTGTTCGGCGTGTTCGCCAACATCGCGGTGGCCATCAACGTCGCCATGATCTTCGGCCTGCTGTCGCTGCTCAATGCCACGCTGACGCTGCCCGGCATCGCCGGCATCGTGCTCACCGTCGGCATCGCGGTCGACTCCAACGTGCTGATCTACGAGCGCATCCGCGAGGAGCTGCGCGGCGGCCGCAACGCGATCTCGGCGATCGACGCCGGCTTCAAGCGGGCGCTCGCGACCATCCTTGATTCCAACATCACCACCTTCATTGCCGCCGCGGTGCTGTTCTACATCGGCACCGGTCCGGTGCGCGGCTTTGCCGTGACGCTCGGCATCGGCATCATCACCACGGTGTTCACCGCCTTCACCCTGACCCGACTGATCGTGGCATGGTGGGTGCGGTGGAAGCGGCCGCAGAGCGTGCCGATCTAGGAGCCTGATCGTGACTTACACCGTTCTCATCGGGCTCGGCGTCCTCATTGCCATCCTCACCGTGGTCGCGGCCCTCGGCGTGCTGCCGTCCCTGCGCATCGTTCCGGACGAGACGCATTTCGACTTCACGCGCTTCCGCCGCATCAGCTTCCCGATCTCGGCCGCGCTGTCGATCGTCGCGATCACGCTGTTCTTCACCCACGGCCTGAACCTCGGTATCGACTTCAAGGGCGGCACGCTGCTGGAGGTGAAGGCGAAGTCCGGCACCGCCGACATCGCGGCGATGCGCACCAAACTCGATGCCCTGGGTCTCGGCGAAGTCCAGCTGCAGCAGTTCGGCGGCCCCGAGAACGTCCTGATCCGGGTTGCGGAGCAGCCGGGCGGCGACGCCGCCCAGCAGGCAGCCTTGCAGAAGCTTCGCGGCGCGCTCGGCGACAGCGTCGACATTCAGCGCACCGAGGTGCTCGGTCCTCGCGTCGCCGGCGAGCTCCTGGCCTACGGCATGCTCGGCCTGATGCTCGCGATCATCGCGATCCTGATCTATCTCTGGTTCCGCTTCGAATGGCAGTTCGCGCTGGGCGCCATGATCGCCAACGTGCACGACATCGTGCTGACGATCGGCTTCATGTCGATCAGCCAGGTCGATTTCGACCTGACCAGCATCGCGGCGCTGCTGACGATTCTCGGCTATTCGCTCAACGATACCGTCGTCATCTACGACCGCATCCGCGAAATGCTGCGGCGCTACAAGAAGATGCCGATGCCGCAGCTGCTCAACGAGTCCATCAACTCGACGCTGTCGCGCTCGATCATCACCCACGTCACGGTGACGCTGGCACTGCTCGCGCTGCTGCTGTTCGGCGGCCATGCCATCCACAGCTTCACCGCGGTCATGATGTTCGGCGTGGTGCTGGTCGGCACCTACACATCGATCTTCATTGCGGCGCCGATCCTGATCTATCTCGGCGTCGGCGAGCATCGCGAAGATGCGCCCGATACGGCGGCGCCGGCGAAGAAAAGCAAGGCATGATCCGAACCTCATGCCCTCGCTGGCGTTTGCGAGGGCAGTAAGCCCATTCGGACGAAGCTCATGGCCGGCGATCCCAACGCTCCGCATTTCCCGCGCTCGGCGCCGATCGATGCCTATGGCAAGGGCGGCTTCGCCTTTGCCGGCATGTCGCATCGGGGCTCGCTGCTCTGCCTGCCCGATGCGATCTGGGCCTGGGACGTGACCGATCCCGCGAAGATCGACCGCTATTCGCTGGATCGGGTCTTCGCGGCCGCTAATAGCATCGACACGCTCCTGGTCGGCACCGGAACCGGGCTGTGGCTGCCGCCGCCCGAGCTGCGTCAGGCGCTCAAGGCGGTGAGGGTGGTGCTGGACACGATGCAGACCGGCCCGGCCGTGCGCACCTACAACATCATGATCGGTGAACGGCGGCGGGTTGCCGCCGCGCTGATCGCCGTGCCATGAGCACCCCCCCGCCGCCGCCCGACTCAGTTGTCTTTTGCGCCGATCTCGTGCGCAGCCATGACTTTCCGCGCTACGCTGCGACCCTGTTCGCGCCAGCCGCCGAGCGCCGCGCGTTGCTGGCACTCTACGCCTTCAACGTCGAGATCGTCCGCGTTCGCGACCAGGTGAGCCAGCCCTTGCCCGGCGAGATCCGCCTGCAATGGTGGACCGACATGCTGTCGGGCCAAGTCCACGGCAGCGCCGAGGGCAATCCGGTGGCGGCCGAGCTGCTCCGCGCGATCCGCGATTTCGACCTGCCGGTCGAGCCGCTGTCGCTGCTTGCGGAGGAACACCAGTTCGATCTCTACAACGACCCGATGCCGACCATGGCCGCGCTGGAAGGTTACCTGGCGGCGACCTCATCGGCGCTGTTCGCCCTCGCAGCGCAGGTGTTGGGACCGCCATCGGAGGCGGCCGAGCATCTCGCCCGCCATGCCGGTCTGGCGCAGGGGATCGTGCAGGTCATCGCCAATCTGCCGCGCGATGCCGCGCACCGGCAATTGTTCGTGCCGCAGCAGGTGCTGGAGAAGCACAATTGCAGCATGGAGGATGTGTTCGCCGGCAAGGAGACACCCAATCTCCATGCGGCGCTGGAGCAACTCGCGGGTGAAGCCCGGCAGCATATGACCGCGGCTTCATCGCTGCTGGCGCAGCTGGCGCCGCCGGTGCGGCCGGCATTTCTGCTGCTGCGGCAGGCGCAGGCCGATCTCGCGCGCCTGTCGCGCCCGGGACGCAATCCGTTTACATTGCAGCCGACCTCGCGGTTGCGCACGCTCTGGACGCTGTGGCGCGCCTCGCGATCGCGTGAATTTACCAAATAGGCGCCGGCTTATCGCATGGCCCGGCCAAATGCTCTATGCTGTCCTATGGCTGACATGTCCCAAAGCACGTCCGAACTCAGCGGCCTTCCGGTCGCACCGGAAGACATTCACGCCGCCGCCAAGACCATCCAAGGCGCCGTCGTCGAGACGCCCTGCAGCTACAGCCGCACGCTGAGCAGCATCTGCGGCTGCGACATCTGGCTGAAATTCGAGAACCTCCAGTTCACCTCCTCGTTCAAGGAGCGCGGCGCGCTCAACCGGCTCACCGCGCTGACGCCGGAAGAGCGCGCGCGGGGCGTGATCGCGATGTCCGCGGGCAACCACGCGCAAGGCGTTGCCTACCACGCCAAGCGGCTCGGCATTCCCGCCACCATCGTGATGCCGATCGGCACGCCCATGGTGAAGATCGAGAACACCAGGCATCACGGCGCCGAAGTGGTGGTCACGGGCGCGACGCTGGAAGAGGCGGCCGCCTTTGCGCGAAGCCACGGTGAAGCGCACGGCATGGTCTTCGTCCATCCTTACGACGATCCGCTCGTCATCGCCGGGCAGGGCACGATCGGACTGGAAGTGCTGAAGGCGGTCCCGGAGCTCGACACGCTCGTCGTCCCGATCGGCGGCGGCGGTCTGATCAGCGGGATTGCCATTGCCGCGAAGTCGATCAAGCCGTCGCTGCGGATATTGGGCGTCGAGGCCTGGCTGTATCCCTCGATGTACAACGCCATCCATGACGGCAATCTGCCGGCGCGCGGCGATACGCTCGCCGAGGGCATTGCGGTGAAATCACCGGGCAGGATCACCACCGAAATCGTCCGCCGCCTCGTCGACGACATTGCCCTCGTCAACGAAGCCGAGCTGGAGCGTGCGGTCGCGACCCTGATCTCGATCGAGAAGACCGTGGTCGAGGGCGCCGGCGCCGCCGGCCTCGCCGCCCTGATGTCCGATCCGTCTCGCTTTGCCGGCGAGAAGGTCGGCCTCGTGCTGAGCGGAGGCAATATCGACACGCGGCTGATCGCTTCCGTGCTCACCCGCGAGCTGGCGCGCGAGGGGCGGCTGACGCAATTGTCGCTCGATATCCCCGACAGGCCGGGGCAGCTCGCCGCGGTAGCCGCGCTGCTGGCCGAGGCCGGTGCCAACATCATCGAGGTCTCGCACCAGCGGACCTTCTCCGATCTGCCGGCCAAGGCGACGCTGCTGCAGCTCGTCATCGAGACCCGCGATGCCGCGCATCTCGACGAGGTCATGGCGCGGCTCAGCGCGTCCGGACTGAGCGCGCGCTGCACGTGAGCGCCACGCGAGGCCGAGCCGAGCGCTACTCGGGAAGGCCTGCAACGCGGAGGGCGTCGCCCAGCGAAGAGGCCAGCGCAGGCGCGCAGTCGACGCCCTGAAATTGACGGCCATAGCGGAAGGTCGGGTGTAGCTCCAGCACCCGCGCGGCCGCGGCTTTCGCCTCCTGCAATCGTCCCAGCTTTGCCAGCGCTGCGGACAATTGCACATAGGTGATGCTGTGGCGAGGGTTGGCCTGAACCGAGCGGTAAGCGGCGCGGCACGCCTCCTCATATCGGCCGCGATGGAAGTGCCCAAGCGCCTGGGCGTCGAATGCGGCGAAAGCCCAGGAATCGAACGGGCTGAGCCGCAGGCCTTGCTCGCTCCATTCGATGGCGCGGTCGGAATCTCCGCCCCAGCCGAGCACGACACTGCCGAGGATGTAGGTCAGGGCCGATGATGGGCTGATGGCGAGCGCGGCCTCGAACGCGGTGAATGCCGCGGAGCGATCATGCCCGTCCATGCCGACCGAGAAACCCGCGAGCGTAAGCGCAAGCGCATCATCCTGGCCATGGGCGATGGCCGAGCGCGCGTGGTGGATCGAAGCCTCGCGATTGGCTTCCTGCAAGCCGGCCCGGAGAAACAAGCAATGATGGCACATCGCCGCATTGCCGTGGGCGAGCGCATACGCAGGCTCGAGCGCGATCGCTCGTTCGAGCAACACGAGCGCCTGGGTCACCTGGGCGGGCATGCCGGAATCGACGTCCGGCTGGGCGCGCAGGACGAGATCATAGGCATCCAGGCTGTCCGGCCGCTTGCGCTTGACCCTGTTGATCTCGGCACGCCGTAGGCTGGGCGCGATGGCACCGACGGTCGACAAAGCGATGTCATCTTGGAGGGCGAAGACGTCTTGGGACCGGCGGTCAAATCGCTCGGCCCATACGTGCATTCCGCTCGCCGCATCGATCAACTGGCCGGTGATGCGGACCAGCGTGCCTGTCCTGCGGACGCTGCCTTCAAGGACGTAGCGTACACCAAGCTCGCGGCCGACCTGCTTCACGTCCACCGCGCGGCCCTTGTAGGCGAACGTGGAATTCCGCGCGATCACGAACAGCCAGTTGATGCGTGAGAGCCCGGTGATGATGTCATCGACCATCCCATCGGCAAAATAGTCCTCGTCCGCATCACCGCTCAAGTTCGTGAAAGGCAACACTGCGATGGACGGCCTGTCGGGCAATGTCAGCGGCCGTGCTTGCGGCGTTGCCCGAGCGCGATCCGGATCGGACGGCGTCACGGTCGGGCCGACATAACGATAGCCGCGGCGCGGCAGCGTTTCGATCCAATGCGTCTCGCCGGAGATGTCCGCCAGCGTGCGCCGCACCGCCGCGATCTGGACCGTCAGATTGCTGTCCTCAACGGCCTGGGCGGGCCAGGCCCCCTCGATCAAGGCGTCTTTCGAAACAGGCGCTCCAGCTTTCCGGACGAGGAGGGCGAGGAGCAGCACGGCGCGCCGGCCGAGTCCGGTCGGCTCGGCGCCGTGGAACAGGATCCCCGCCTCGTCATCGAGCCGAAAGGGACCAAATTCAAGGATCGCGGCCATGCCGAAGAAGGGCACATTTCGCAGGTTTTTTGCAACGTTTTCCGAACGGCTTCACCACTTTCGGGCGCGCCTGGATCACTATCGCGCCAGCCGTGAGGTGCGCTGCAACAAGCGATGGAGGGTTACATGACCGCGAAACACGTGATCCGCAGGCCCGGCGAGACCGAAGGGGTCGTGCTCCGCGGCCAACCGATGGGCTTCCTGGTGACCGGCGAGGACACCAGGCACACCAGTATGTTCGACTGGACAATTCCGGCAGGATTCGCCACCGGCCGGCACGTGCATCGTGTTCAGGAAGAGACGTTCTACATGCTCGAAGGCGAGTGTGAATGGCACGTTGGGGATGAGGTTGTCCGGGCAACCCCCGGGACATTTCTCTTCATTCCTCCGGGCGTAGCTCACAACATCACCAACGTGACCGAGAAGCCCGCGCGCGTGCTCATGACCGTCTCCCCACCGGGACACGAGCATTATTTCGAGGAGCTGGCCAAGCTGACGGCGAGTGGGCCGCCGGATGCGAAAGCCATCAGCGCCTTACGCGCCCGCTTCGATACCGACCAACTCTCGGCATTGACGACAAGAGCTTGATAGGTCGGCGCGATGGTGGACCGACCTCACGGTCGGCCCGGTCGCGCCGGCTCTTTTGCTATCGTGACGTCAGGTCCGCCAGATGCGCGAGCAGCCGATCGACCTCGGCTTCCGTGTTGTAATAATGCGGTGATGCCCGCACGAGATGCGGCAGCGAGCGAAGTTCGGCATCGATGCGCGTGCTCGACGGGTCCGAAGCACCGATCGTGATGCCGGCTGCAGCGGCGCTGGCGACAATGTCGTCCGCCTCGTGCCCGTCCATCGTGAAGCTGACGATCGCACCCGGCGCACGCCCGAGGTCGCGAATGGTGATGCCAGGAAGGGCGGCGAGGCCGCTGCGCAGGCGGCCGGCGAGCGGGCGGCAGCGCTGCTCGATCCGATCGATGCCGATCTCGAGGGCGTAGTCGACAGCCGCGCCCAAGCCGAGCCGGGCCGCGTAATTGTTCTCCCAGGTCTCGAAGCGGCGGGCATCGTCGCGGAGCCGATATTCATCGCGCGAGACCCAGGGCGCTGCAAAATGGTCGATCATCGGCGGCTCGAGCTGCTGCAGCAGCGCGCGGCGGATGTAGAGAAAGCCGGTGCCGCGGGGGCCGCGCAGGAATTTGCGGCCTGTGGCCGACAGCATGTCGCAGCCGATGGCTTCGACGTCGACTGTCATCTGCCCGACCGCCTGGCAGGCGTCGAGCAGATAGGGAATGCCGTGCGCCCGCGCGATCCTGCCGATTGCCTCTGCCGGATTGACCAGCCCGCCATTGGTCGGAACCCAGGTGATGGCGATCAGTTTCACCCGCTTGTCGATCATTCGTTCGAGCGCGTGGAGGTCGAGCTCACCGCTGGCATCGCTCGGCACCACGTCGATGACCGCGCCGGTTCGCTTGGCGACCTGAAGGAACGCGACATAATTCGCCGCGTATTCCACTTCGGCGCTCAGGATCCGGTCGCCCTTCCGAAACGGAAGCGAATAGAACGCCATCTGCCACGCAACCGTCGCATTCTCCACGAGCGCGATCTCGCCGGGCGCGGCATTCAGCAGGCGCGCAACCGAGCCATAGACCGCATCTAACCGCGGGGCTTCACGGTCAGCGGCGGCATAGCCTCCGATCTCGCTTTCGAGGTCGATATGCTGCTTCATTGCGGCGACAACGGGGGTCGGCATGAGCGCCGCGCCGGCGCTGTGGAGATAGGCGAGCCGGCTGGTGGCTGGCGTGTCGGCACGTATTCGGTCGAGGTCGATCACTCACGCCCTCCGCTTCTTGCGATCCCATGAACTAGGCGCCTTGCCGAGCGCGAGCAAGATGGGCTGGCCCGCCTCAGATGCAGAGGCCGAGCAGCTTGACGTGACAATTGCTGGGCTTTGGCTTGCCGGCCGGAGCGGCCTCGCGCTTCACGGCAACGACGGGTTCCTTGTCCTTTTTCTTGCCTTTGCCCTTCGGCTCGTAATCGCCGGCGATGACCATGGCCCAATAGATGCGCTTGCCGCTCGCATTCTTGGCGCTGGCAATGCCGACGCGGGAGGCATTGTGCAGCAACAGGTTCTTGCGGTGCCCGGACGAGTCGATCCACTGGCCCAGCGTCTTCTCGAAACTGTCGTAGCCATAGGCGATGTTCTCGGCGGCGCGGCCCGCACCGGCCGGTGCGACCCGGCGGTTGAACGGGCCGAGTGCGTCGTGGCTGAGGTCGTCCTTCGCCGCCATCGCGCGGGCTTGGTCCATGGCGATGCGATCGAGTGTGGCGTCGCGGACGACGCGGGCCTCACCATGCTTGAGACGGAAGCTGGAGATCAGCTCGGCTGGAGAGTCCGCCAGCGCGGGCGCGCCCGCCAGCAGCACAAGGCCAGCGATGATCCCGCCAACCACACCATGCATCATCGTCCCCCGACCGCCCATGATCTCTGCCAACCCTGCGTGATCCAAGCGCTTCTCGGTCGCCAATGTGGAGGCTTCAAGGCGCAGATCCCGCACTAGCTCGTTGGGAGCTTCGCCTCGAAATTGAAGCGGTCGCGCAGGTTCTTGCGCTGCTCCAGGATGTCCTTGAGGAAGGCGCGGTCCTGCTCGTTCTTCATCATCGGCTCGATCAGGTCGAGCTGGTTCATGGCGACCAGCTGCAAGACCTCGGTGCGCGGTTTGCCGCTGCTGTTGCGCGGCAGGGCGTGCACGACCTGGATGTGCTCGGGGGGCTTCGGCCCCTTGGCGGCGGCAAGCTCGCTGCGGAGCTGGCCTTCGAGCGCGGCCTGATCGGCCTCGACGAAGGCATAAAGCCCGACGCCGGAGCGGCGGTCGGCAAAGGCGACGATGGCGGCGTCGCGCACGGCGGGATTGCGGCGGATCAGCTCGGCCAGCACCGGCGCGTCGTTAACGAGTCGGCGGCCGCCGCCCTCGCGGTCGGTGAAATTGAACAGGCCGCGGGTGACGGCGCGATAGACCTTCTTGCCGGTGGCGAGCCACAAGCTCGCGGCAAACGACTTCCTCGCCAGGATCTTTCGCTCGCGCGACGTCAGCGCCTCCGGCGCGTAGGAGCGCTTGTGCTTGAGCAGATGCCGGAGGTCTTCATAGGCGAGGATGCGATAGAGCCGGCCGCGGCGCTTGAAGCACGCGGCGAGCTGGAAGTCGGTCACATAGGCGCGGCCGTCGCGGCCGACCAGCCAGTTCTGCTCCTTGGCGAGATCGTTGTGGCAGATGCCGGCGCGGCGCAGCCGGCGCAGTGCGGCCTTGGCCGAGCGGAAATAGGCGAGATCGCCATGGGGCTTTGCCAGATGCAGCGCGACGCCGTCGACGAAGCCGCGCACCAGAGCGCGGCGCCCGGCCCATAGCAGTTCGGGACCGACGTCGAGGCCTTTGGCGCGCACCAGGGCATGCTTCTCGCGGGCGAACAGGTGGCGCGCCAGCAGGAACGACCACCAGGGCACCTCGTCCAGCCGGCGCAATACCGCATCGATCTCGCCGCTCTCGCTGCGGAAGCGGCCGCGCTCGACGGTCGAGAACACGTCGCGCTTGAGCAGCACGCCTTCGGTCCAGCGCGCCGACAGCTCTGCGGCGTCGTCTTTGGGCAGGCTCATCGCAAACTCACGCGGCGGCGGCAATACGCAGGTGATCGGCGATCCAGCGATCGAGATCGGCGAGCGCGCGTGCGCTCAGCGCCTGCTTCTTGGCCACCGTCTTCTCGTTGCCGCGCAGCCGCGTGCCGTCGGGCTTCTTGGTCGGCACGGTCGCGAGCGGCGGGAACAGACCGAAATTGATGTTCATCGGCTGGAACGAGCGCGTACCCGGTTCGATGGTCTCGATATGGCCGCCGGTGATGTGGCCGAGCAACGACCCGAGCGCGGTCGTGCCCGGCGGGCTGACAAGCGCCTCACCACGTGCGTCCGCGGCTGCGTAGAGACCAGCGATCAAGCCGACGCTGGCGGATTCCACATAGCCTTCGCAGCCGGTCATCTGGCCGGCGAAACGCAGCCGCGGTTGCGCACGCAGGCGCAACTGGCCGTCGAGCAGCTTTGGCGAGTTCAGGAAGGTGTTGCGATGCAGGCCGCCGAGGCGGGCGAATTCGGCGTTCTCCAGCCCCGGAATGGTGCGGAAGATGCGCTGTTGCTCGCCGTATTTCAGCTTCGTCTGGAAGCCGACGATGTTGTAAAGCGTGCCGAGCTTGTTGTCCTGGCGCAGCTGCACGATTGCGTAGGCCTTGGTCGTGGGATCGTGCGGATTGGTGAGGCCGACCGGCTTCATCGGGCCGTGGCGCAGCGTCTCGGGGCCGCGCTCCGCCATCACCTCGATCGGCAGACAGCCGTCGAAATAGGGCGTGTTGGTCTCCCACTCCTTGAACTCGGTCTTCTCGCCGGCAATCAGCGCGGCGACGAAGCCGTCATACTGCTCCTTGGTCATCGGGCAGTTGATGTAGTCGGCGCCGTTGCCGCCGGGCCCGACCTTGTCGTAGCGCGACTGGAACCAGGCCACCGACATGTCGATGGATTCGCGGTGCACGATCGGCGCGATGGCGTCGAAGAAGGCTAGCGCGCTCTCATCCGTGAGCTCGCGGATGGCGTCAGCCAGTGGCGCGGAGGTGAGGGGGCCGGTGGCAACGATGACATTGCTCCACTCGGCCGGCGGCAGGCCTGAAACCTCGCCACGGGCGATCTCGATCAGGGGATGGTCGTTGAGCGCCTTGGTGACGGCAGCGGAGAAGCCGTCGCGATCGACTGCGAGTGCGCCGCCGGCGGGCACCTGGTTGGCATCGGCGGCGCGCATGATCAGCGAGTCGAGCCGCCGCATTTCCGCATGCAGCAAGCCGACGGCGTTGTTGGCGGCGTCATCCGAGCGAAACGAGTTGGAGCAGACGAGCTCGGCGAGCCCGTCGGTGCGATGCGCCTCGGTCATGCGGGTCGGCCGCATCTCGTGCAGCACCACGGGCACGCCGGACTTCGCAACCTGCCAGGCGGCTTCGGAACCGGCGAGGCCGGCACCGATCACGTGCACGATGTTGGATTGGGGTCCTGTCATGGGGCGGACAGGTAGCGCTTTTCGGCGGAGAGTGGAATCGCCGAGATCGAGTTTTCTGCCATCAGAAACGACAACGCCCGCACGAGGCGGGCGCTATCGGTCCGTTCCGGTGAAGGGCTGAACGATATCAGCCCTGGTACTGACCGGCGGCAACGCGCGGGATGTCCGAGCGATCGAGGCCGATGTCGGCCAGTTCGCGGTCGCTGAGCTGGGACAGCTCGGCAACATTGCGCTGATAGTCCCGGAAGGCCTGGATCATGCGGATGAGCGAGAGCAGCATTGGTAGTCTCCTGTAGTTCGATTCAGCTCTTGCTTTGAGCCTCATCGTTGAAATGAATATAGGTGAGAGTGGTGCAGTGCGAAAGTTCCGATGTTGCGATGCAGCTAAGCGAAGAGCGCATAGCACCGGTAAGAAGCGATTAACCTCTTGGCACTCCCGCCCAACCGCTGGGCGGCAGTGATCGGTTTCACAGCAAACGTCCGTGAAATCACGGGCTTATGTTTGGATTTGCGGTGCCGGCTTGGGTCGAAGTATGTCGCGTTCCCGTGATCCGCAACAGGATGGAATAGCGTCTGGGCCCAAGTCTCGCATGCGCGAATCGCATGATTTGCTCGGAGAAAAAGTGAATTTATATTCATATATCGCGAGGGCCGAAATTGGATCGCCATTGATCCTGAGGCTCTCTGTCGACCTGTTGGTGCCGTGTACACAGCGATGCGTTAGGGCCTCCATTACGAAGTTGTAATGAAAATCAGAAATTTCGCATGCGGCTCTGCGCGGTGCGCAGGATCACGCAGTTCTCGCGCGGAATTTATTGCGGCAAGTTGCCGCAACCGGAGGAAAGTCATGTCGCAGATTCCGGCAATGTCGCCGGTTCTGGCCCAAGGACAAGAGAAGGAAAGTAACATCATGACGAAGTTACTCGGGGTTATCGCAGTCGCCGCTGTTGCACTCGCCGTCGCGCCGGCCCAGGCCGCCAAGCACGCCATGGGCGGCTGCAGCGGGGCCAATCTGGAGAAAACGGAGACCGCGATCGAAAACATGGCCGACGGTGACAGCAAGTTTGTCGCGCAGAAGGAGATCGCTGCGGCTCAGGACTCCCTGCTCAACGGCAAAATGGGTGCGTGCGGCGCGCATCTGAACAAGGCAATGCTCGCCACCATGGGCAAGTAAACGCACCCAAGCGAGGGCCGGTCGCTCGCGATCGGCCCATGCATTTTGTCGCGTGAATTTCAGGGAGCGCGTGCAAGCTGGGCGGCAAAATAGGCGACGGTCTTGGAGTAGACCTCGCTCTTGTTCCACTGCTTGAGCACCTCAAAGTTCGGACTGCCCGGCTGCCAATCCTTGCCCTTCTGCCAGCCATAGCCGGCCAGATAATTGGCGGTGGAGGCGAGCACGTCGGGCGCGTTATGCAGCAGATCGCGCTTGCCGTTGCCGTCGAAGTCGACGGCATATTTCATCCAGGATGACGGCATGAACTGGGTCTGGCCGAGCTCGCCGGCCCAGGCGCCTTTCATGTCGGCAGGCGCAAGATCGCCGCGCTGGACGATGCGCAGCGCATCCAGCAGCTCGGCGCGAAACTGCTCGGAGCGACGGCAATCGTAAGCGAGCGTTGCAAGCGAGCGGATCGTTGCGAACTTGCCCGTGTTGACGCCGAAATCGGTCTCCAGACCCCAGATCGCGACCAGGACCTCGCCGGGCACGCCATAGGCCTGCTCGATGCGCGACAGCACCGAGCCGTATTGCTTCATCCTGTTGGCGCCGCGCTCCAAGCGCGGCGGCACCATGCGGCCGGAGAACTCCTCGAAGGTTTGGGTGAAAACCTTTTGCGAGCGGTCGCGGTTGAGCACGCTCGGATCGAGCGTGACGCCGGCAAGCCCGGCGGTGATGGCCTGCTGCGAGATGCCTTTCGCCGCAGCGTCGGTTTTGAAATCGGCCAGCCAGGCGTCGAAATTGCCCGAGCCGCAGGCAACCGCGGCGGACGCTGGCTGGACTGAGAGAAGGGACGCGGAGACGATGAAGGCTGCGAGAGCAAGACGAGAAATCGTCGGAGTCATCAGATGAAATGGATTTCCGTGAATCGATCTGACCGGCAGCAATAATCTCGGCTGTAACCGCGGCCAAAGCAAGGCGTTCGGCCCTGTCCGAACCGGGCAGGGCCGCACGTCACGAGATTGTCAGGCGTCCGTCCGATTCCGCCACGGGAAGAGGTTGGCGGGGAAGTCGGCGGCCGGCTTGCGCGGCCGATGCGGCGGAGGCGGCACAGGGCGTGCGCCCGGATCCGACACGATCACCTTGCGATAGAGGTGCCACGTGGCGTGCCCGAGCAGGGGGACCACAACGGCAAGGCCGAGGAAGGCCGGGATCGTGCCGAGCGCGAGCAGCACCGCCACGATCAGGCCCCAGGCCGCCATCGGCACCGGGTTTCTCGCGACCACGCGCAGCGAAGTGCTCATCGCCTCGAACGCACCGGCATGGCGGTCCAGCATCAAGGGGAACGACACGGCACTGAGACAGAGTGCGGCGAGCGCGAACAGGAAGCCGGTGCCGCAGCCCACCACGATCAGCCACCAGCCTTGCTGCGTCGTCAGCACGCGCCTGATGAAATCCGAGAATCCGGTGACGCCCTCATAGCCGAACGCCGCGACATAGATCGCCTGCGCGGTCGCGACCCAGGTCACGAACAGCGCGAGCAGCAGCGTGCCGAGACCGAGCATCGCACCGAACGAAGGCGAGCGCAGCACCTCCATGGCATCCCAGGCGCTGGCCTCCTCGTAGCGTTCGCGCCGGCTGGAGAGTTCGTAGAGGCCGAGGGCTGCGAACGGGCCGATCAGAGCGAAGCCCGCGGCCAGCGGAAACAGCAGCGGCAGCACCGAATAGCCCATCACCACGCGGGCGAGCACGAGGCCCAGCACGGGATAGATGACGCACAGGATGATGGCGTGGCTCGGAACCGCCTTGAAATCCTCCCAGCCGCGCCGGAGCGCCTCGTGCAGGTCGGACAGTTGGATGGTTCGAATGACAGGTCCAGCCGCATCAGTGGGCTGGGCCGTCGTGGGTACATTGCCCTGGTAGAGTGTCGCCATGGTCGCTAGCTCCCTTGCCGAGCAGCCGCACTCGGCGCCGGCAAACGGCGCAAGCGGCCGCTCTTCTCTGAGTTTCGCGATTCCAACCAGACGCGAATTCCGGACGGGATCGCGAGTTGAACGCAAAGGCTACTCCCAATTCCGAGTCCTGTCCCTCACGCCTGGGTGAAATTCGATGCCGCAGTGCAATCTCGATGATGTTCATTCGGCCGTCATTTCGCCGCAGATAAGCTCATGCTGGTTGTCGGTTCGCAGAACTTCGCGGGCGCAACGCAGTGACTTCGTCTATAAGGGGCCACTTAAGGCCCTTCCAATGGATCCTTTTCGGGGAAGCAGACATGAGCATTTTCGGGAAAATCATGAGCGCGATCTTCGGCAGCCAGCCGGCTTCCGCCGCGCCGGCCGGTGGCGCAGCGCCGGGCAGTGCCCCCGCTGGGACCGCGCCGGGCGCATCGGCGCCGGCATCAGCGCCCATGGCGGCCGTCGACGTCGCTGCCATCGTCGACAAGGCCGTCGCCGCGCACAAGGGCGAGAAGCTGGAATGGCGCACCTCGATCGTCGACCTCATGAAGGCACTCGACATCGATTCCAGCCTGGCCGCGCGCAAGGACCTCGCCAAGGAGCTCGGCTATAGCGGGGACATGAACGACTCCGCCAGCATGAACGTCTGGCTGCACAAGCAGGTGATGTCCAAACTCGCCGCCAATGGCGGCAAACTGCCGCCGGAGATCAAGCACTGACCGATCCCTCGGTCGTCGAAGGGCCCGCGATTGAGCGGGCCCTTTTGTGTTCAGGCGACCAGATCCGCATCCTCCGGATGCCGGTCGAGATAGTCGACGACGAAGCCGCAGCCGGCGATCACCTTCTTGCCGTCGCGCCGGATCAGCTCGAGCGCGCCCTTGACCAGCTCGGAGCCGATGCCGCGCCCGCGCAGCGCGCGCGGCGTTTCGGTGTGGGTAATGATCACGGCCGATGGCGTCAGCCGGTAATTGGCGAAGGCCATGTCGTTGCCGACATCGAGCTCGAAGCGCCTCCTGTCCTTGTTGTCGCGTACCGAAGCCGCCATGCGGGATCCTTCCAAGCTGCAGATTGCTTCCTGATTTAGGAGCCTGACACGGCCCTTGCCAAGATGAGACCAAGGGAGATCGGCGCAGAGGAGATATATGCAAATGCGCGCCACCGTCACCGCATTGCAGTATGGACCTGGCGCGCCGCGAGCGCGGTCCCGCGACCCCGCAAAAAAATCCCCGATGCCGCTCTTGCAAGCCGGAGTTCGGTTCCCACGTCCTGGAAAGGACATACGCCCGAATGCGGCCGGCAGGGTCGCTAGACATTCGGAGTGTCATGATCGCCAGCCGCAGACGTATGCCTCTTTTGCAGGGGAGGGTACGATGTCGGACTCTGGTTTCTTTAATACTCATCGAACGTGGGAAGACTGGTGCGGGATGCTGCTGGGTGCGGTGATCGTGGTCTCGCCGTGGTTTCCGATTCAGGATCAGGCGATCGCCGGTCACCAGACGGCGATCCTGAACACGGTCGCGATCGGTCTGGTCGTGTTTGGCATCAGCCAACTCGAATACGTCGCCTTGCAGCGATGGCAGGAGGTGACGACGATCCTGGTCGGACTGTGGCTCATCGCCTCGCCCTACGCGCTCGGCTATTCCGGCGAGGGCTTCCTCCGCATCTATCACACGAGCCTTGGTGCGGTGGTGGTGCTGCTCGGCGTTCTCCAGCTGTGGCAGGACTGGGACAGTAATGACCAGGACTTGCTCAAGCACGGACAATAGGTCGTAAGTTGACGGCAGGCCCGCGGCCACGGGCGGCGGGCCTGTGCACTCACCGTGTCACGAGATCCGCATAGTCCGGGTGCTTGTCGATCCATGCCTTCACGAACGGGCATTGCGGGATCAGCTTCAATCCGTTCGCCCGGACCTGGTCGAGCGCGCCTTGCACCAGCTTCGAGCCGATGCCCTTGCCGCCAAGCTCCTTCGGCACATCGGTATGCTCGAAGGTGATGACATCGCCGTCGAGCTTGTAGTGCTCGGTCGCAAGGTGACCCTCCACCTCGAGCTCATAGCGGTGATGGGCCTTGTTGTTGATGACGTCACTCATATCGTTGCCTTGCAGCTGCCGGCCCCGCGCACGAGATCGTAACGCGCGGTCCGGCCGGCGGTTTCCGATCCGCGCCGTTCAATCGGTCGCTTTGGCCAGCCTGGACTCTTCGGCCTGCGGCGGCGGGCGAAGGCAGCCCTGGCAGATGACCAGAGAGCGGTTGACCCTGGCGTCCTGTTCGGCCTCGATGCCGTCCTGCGCCTGCCACCGCTCCTTCGAAGAGGGCTGAGCGTCGGCTTGCGCCCTGTTGCGCTCGGAGCGGGGGGCGGTCCGGGTTGGCTGTGAGGCGCCGCGCAGCCGATTGGGATCCTCGCCGGCGCCATCCCAGGCATAGCGCGCAGGCTTGAAGGCGGGATCGGACGCAAGATGCGCTTGCGGAGAAGCGGCACATCCGGCGAGCGCCAGCGACAACAGGAGGACGGCGGGCGCTTTGACCATGATGGGGCACTCTGTACGCGACAATCGATGAACGTTGCGCCGATCATGTTTAAAATTCCCTGAACGATAATTGCTGCGCTGGCGACAAATGCGCATGCGCTATCTCATCCTCATGCTCGCTCTGTTCGCCTCGGCTGCGCGCGCCGACGACGCAAAGCCGTTCAATCCGGCCGACTATCCGCCCGGCGTGCAGAAGGCGCTGCGCTACGCCAATGAGGAATGCGAGAGCCAGGAGGGTGGCGCGGTGACCTTCGCGCCCAACACCGTGCGCAAGATCGACCTGACCGGCGATGGTCGCGAGGACTACATCGTCGATTTCCAGGACACCAAATGCGGCGATCGCGAGACGACCTATTGCGGAACCGGCGGTTGCGTCATGAAGATCCTGGTGATGCTGCCGGACGACAGCGTGCGCGAGGTGTTCGACGGCTACGTCCTCCGCTACAAGATCATGGCCCCACCGGTAAAGCGCGGCGCCGCGCGCACCATCCGCTTCGATCTGCATGGCAGCTTCTGCGGCGGCTTTGGTGCGCAGGCCTGCTGGAAGACCAGGACCATCACGGCGACGCCTTTCGCGTTCAAGCAGCCGTAGGGCAGGTCCGCGGCAGCCGGCCTTGCAGGGCCGCTGGCGTTGGCGATAAATGGGCTGCAATGAACGGACGGCTCGCGTGCCGCCCGTCGCCCACGAGGAAGCCCGATGCAGCCCCTGCGCATGTCCCGCCGCGTCATGAATCTCGCCTATATGCTGACCCAGAATGCGCGGCGGCATGGATCGCGCCCCGGTTTCGTCTGGGGTGAAAAATCCTGGACCTGGCGCGAGATCGATGCGCAGGTCTCGGCCCTGGCCGCGGCGCTCGCCGCGCGGGGTATTGCAAAGGGGGACCGCATCCTCGTCCATTCCAAGAATGGCGATGAGATGTTCTTTTCGATGTTCGCCGCGTTCCGGCTGGGTGCGGTCTGGGTGCCCACCAATTTCCGTCTGATGCCGGATGAGGTCAGTTATCTCGCGCAGGCTTCCGGTGCAAAGGCGTTCCTGTGTCACGTCGATTTCCCCGAGCACGCCGCGGCCGTGAAGGGCGGCGCAATCGAATTCACCTGGAGTGTCGACGGCAAGGCCGCGTTCGGCGAGCGCTCGGTCGCCGATGCCATCGCCTCGCAGGCCGGCGCGAACGTCGCGAATGTCGCGGTCGAGCACGACGATCCCTGCTGGTTCTTCTTCACCTCCGGCACCACCGGACGCTCCAAGGCGGCGGTGCTGACCCACGGCCAGATGGGCTTCGTCGTCACCAATCATCTCGCCGATCTGACGCCCGGCACGACCGAGCAGGATGCCTCGCTGGTGGTGGCACCGTTGTCGCACGGCGCCGGCGTGCACCAATTGATGCAGACCGCGCGCGGCGCGCGCACCGTGCTGCTGCCGACCGAAAAATTCGACATCAACGAGGCGTTCCGCCTGATCGAGGCGCATCGCGTCAGCAATCTCTTCACCGTGCCGACCATCCTGAAGATGATGGTCGAGCAGCCCGCCGCCGACAAATACGACCATTCCTCGCTGCGTTACGTCATCTATGCGGGCGCACCGATGTATCGTGAGGACCAGAAGGCGGCGCTGAAGAAGCTCGGCAAGGTGATCGTGCAGTATTTCGGCCTTGGCGAGGTCACCGGCAACATCACCGTGCTGCCGGCGGCGCTGCACGATCCGGAGGACGGCCCGCATGCGAAAATTGGCACCTGCGGCTTCGAGCGCACGGGCATGCAGGTGTCGATCCAGGACGACGAGGGCCGCGAGCTCAAGGCCAACCAGAGCGGCGAGATCTGCGTGATCGGGCCTGCGGTGTTCGCCGGCTATTACGACAACCCCGAAGCCAATGCGAAGGCGTTCCGCAACGGCTGGTTCCGTACCGGCGATCTCGGCCACATGGACGAGGAGGGTTTTGTGTACATCACGGGACGCGCCTCCGACATGTACATCTCCGGCGGCTCCAATATCTATCCGCGCGAGATCGAGGAGAAGATCCTGACCCATCCTGGGATCGGGGAGGTCGCCGTGCTCGGCGTGCCCGACGCGACCTGGGGCGAGGTCGGCGTTGCCGTCTGCGTCGTCCGTGAAGGCGCGAAGGCGGTGAGCGAAGCGGAGATGGCGGCGTTCCTGTCGCCGAAAGTGCCGCGCTACAAGATGCCGAAGCGCTTCTTCTTCTGGGATGCGCTGCCGAAATCCGGCTACGGCAAGGTGCCGAAGCGCATGGTGCGCGACGAGCTCGAGGCGCGCGGGCTGCTCGACCTCGACAAGAAGACGGGCTGAGCGCACCAGATGCGGAGCATCAAGCAGCCGGGCCCGCCGCCCCCGGAACGCATCCAATGGGTGGAGGCGAGGGGGCGCGCCTTTTCCTTCACGCTTGAAGCCGGTCTGCCGCTGCTGGAGGCCGCGCGGCGCGGCTTTGCCGCGGAGGGCTTTGCCGGCGGCGTGCTGAACTTTCGCCGCGGCGCGCTGGGGCCGTTCGCCTATGTCATGCCGGCGCTGTCGAAGACCGGCGAAAACGCGGCGTTCTACAGCGACACGTTCCGGCCCGACGGCGTGACGCGCCCAAGGCTCGGCAGCATGACGCTCGGCACGCGCGACGGTGCGCCGTTCTTTCATTGTCACGGCCTGTGGACCGAGGCCGACGGCAAGACGAGCGGCGGCCACATGCTGCCGGACGAGACCGTCGTCGCCGAGCCGTTCGAGGTCGAGGCCTTCGGTCTCGACGGTGCGATGTTCACGGCCGAGCCCGATCCCGAGACCAATTTCAAGCTGTTCGGACCGGTCGCGGCTGCGAGCAACGGCGCGCGCACGACGAGCCGCGCCTTCGCGCTCCGCCTGCGCCCGAACCAGGATTTTGCTGGGTGCCTCGAAGTGTTCTGCCGCGCGCACGGCATCGCCCGCGCGAAGATTCATGGCGGCGTCGGCTCGACCATCGGCGCGCGCTTCACCCATGGCGGCGTCACCGAGCCGTTCGCGACGGAGCTGGCGATCACGGCAGGGACAATCGCACCCGGCGCCTCCGGCGCGCTGGAAGCTGCGCTCGATGTCGCGCTGATCGACTACACCGGCGGCGTTGCGGAGGGCCGTTTGATCCGTGGCGATAATCCCGTGCTGATGACGATGGAGCTGGTGCTGGAGGTGCTGGGCTAGTCGCGGCGAGTGCTCAATGAGCGCGCAGCTTGGCAATGGCCAGGAACGTCGATTGGCTTATCCCTGAGCTCGATCCCTGGAAGAGGTCGAGCAAGGGGGATTGAGCCTGACCGGTGCTCTGGCTGTTCTTGACGTCATACATAGCGGAGAAACGGCCGAGCAGCTTTTCAACCTTCGCGGGATCGGAGAGATCCTTGATCTTCATGAAGCGGTCCACGAACTTGGCTTGGTGATCGATCGGCATCGCAGCCATCGAATCGGGCAGGTTGAACGTGGTCCTGAACACCTCCGAAAGCGCCTTGTCGGCAAGGATGTCGTATGCGGACGTGATTTCCCCCGCCTTGCGCTGGAAATAGAGGGCCAGGCGCACGCCGGGGTTCATGTCGCCTTGCTGCTGTTCCAGGCTTTGCCGGAGATAGTTTGCCTGGGTTTCCCGAAACTGATCTCGTTTCTGAGGCCCCATCGTCGGCAGGCGCGCGACGTTGCCCTTGCTGTCGAAATTGAACGAGGCCGCGATTTCAGCAAAGCGCGGATCGCTCTCCGTGTTGGCGAAGCTCTTTGGATTGCTCAGATCGGAATTGAATATCTTCTTGAGATATTCGGTGCTGATTTTCCCTGGCTGCAGACCCTTGGCGACGAGAATGAAATCGACCATTTTCCTGTTTGCGAGCAAATCGGAAACGCTCTCGATGTCTGCGATGGCTTCCCGATAAGATGTCGCGTCTTTCGCGGCTTGGGCCCGAACCGCAGCTTGCTCCTGAGGGCTCGCCTGTCTGATCATCGCGGTGACGTAGTCCTTCGCAATCTGGAGGACCTCGCTCGGGTCCTGGGCCACCAGGGGCGTGGTCAGATTGCCCTTTGCATCGAAGTTGAAGGCGCGCGCGAGCTGAACATATCGATCGTCCTTGAGGGTATACACGAAGCTCTTGGGGTCGTTGAGATCGCTTTCGAGGACGGCTTTGACGGTGTCCTGCGAGACTTCCTTGGAATCGAGGCCGACGGCCCCGAGAGCAAAATCATACACGGCCGGTGTCGATACGAACGCCTGGATCGAATCGATGGTGAGGATGGCCGTTCTGAACTGCCTGATTGCGAAGGCTTCGTTCAGCGGGCTTGCCGCCGAATAGATGGCGGCCTTGCTGTCGTCGAACCGCTGTTTCGTGAGCGCGACGTTTGCGGCAGTCTGCGCAGGCACGCCTGCCGGAAGCGACCCGTCAGGCGCAAACTCGAATGCGCCGGCCAAATCCACGAATTCGCCGATCGTGCCTATCTGGTCATTGAGGCTGGAAATGCTCTTCGTGTACGACTCCAGGTGATATTTTTCGACCAGGATCTGGACCTTCAACTGGGTCACGTCAGCGCCTGGTTGCGAGAGTTGAGCCGTGTAGTCGGCGATCTTTGCATTGGCGGCGCTCACGTCCGATTTGGCTTGAGCGAGCTGGGCGTTCAGGCCGGTCAACTGAGACGCGAAGGTGGTGTTGACGTAGCTGCTTGGATCGGATGGATCGCTGCGCAGAACCTGACTTATGGTGTCGCGCGGCCACTTGCCTTGATCGATTCCGAATGCGGAATAAACGTAGTTGCGGAGACGGTCGTCGTTCAGGAGCTGGTCTGCACCGGTGATGTTGCTGATTTGGGCGCTGTAGTATTTGGTGTCGTCGCAAGTGCATCGACCTGGCTCTTCTTGGTCGCGGTGTACAGTCCGATCATCTCGTCGGTCTGGTCCTCCGATTGCGCAACAGGCGTTGTTCTGCCGTTGAAGGAGAATGCCCCGGCAAACTCCCGGTAACGCTTATCGACCAGCTTGTTGACAAAGCTCTTTGCGTCGGAGAGGTCGCTCTCCAGGACCTTTCTCATGAAAGCCTTGGCATAGGCCATATCTTCCAGGCCGTATGCCTTCATAGCAAAGTGATACAGGCGATAATCATTCATGAGATCGTCGACGGTCTTCACCTTGCCGATGTTGGCTTTGTAATAGGCGGCCTCTCGCGAGACGTCGGGTTGCTGTTCGACCCGCGTCAGGGACTGCTTGAGATGGCGCGAAATGTAGTTGTAGCTGAAATACGTTGATACCATCGCGCATTTCTTGCGGCTTGGCGGTCCCGGACCTCCGTCAATCATTGCGGGGGCGCGAGGTGGGTGCTGGCCTCATGTCAGCAGACTGTCTCAAGCTGTGTCCCGAGCGGATTCCGTGACACAGCTTTAAGTAGTGGGCCTTATCGTAGTTTCGCACGGCGCTTGTATTTCTATTTGTGTCTGGACGTGTCTCAAATGCAGCTTTCGCGAGGGTTGTGTTCCTGGTATGTTCCGATTGCGTGAATGGATCGGAATGGGGGCAGCTGGGCATGAGCCGAAGGGGCAGTCGAACGGTCAACCTGCCGGCGCCATATCTGAAGCGGGTTTGGCTCGACCTCTCGCGCGTCCACGATCGAGAGGTCTATCCGTTTTGCCTGCCGATCTTTCCGGATGATTTCGAGCTCAATTTCGACGCGCCCATCACGATCATCGTGGGAGAGAATGGCAGCGGCAAATCGACGATTCTCGAGGGGATCGCGGCGCTCGCCGGCTATGACGACGCCGGTGGTGGGAAGGGGTACATGCCTGTCGACCACACCGAGGCGCGGGAGAAGATGGGCGGACAGCTTTCCAGCGCGTTGCGCGCGAGCTGGCTGCCGAAGATCACCAATGGTTGGTTCTTCCGCGCCGAAAGCTTTTTCTCGGTTGCGCGGTATCTCGACAAGGCCGCACGCGACGCCGGTCAGGTCGGCCCGGACTTCCTGTCGCACTCCCATGGTGAGGGCTTCCTGCGCTTCTTCGAGGAGCGGTGCCAGCGCCAGGGCATCTTCATATTCGATGAGCCGGAATCGGCGCTGTCGCCGGCGCGCCAGATCGAATTCCTCAAGTTGCTGCGACGCATGGACGCGTCCAGCATATGCCAGGTCATCATGGCGACCCATTCGCCGATGCTGATGGCCTATCCCAACGCGCAGCTGCTGCGGCTCGGGAAGTACGGGCTGGAGCCTGTTACGGTGGAGCAGACCGATCACTACCGGCTCATGCGCGAGTTCTGCGAGGATCCGCGCGGGTTCGTGGAGGCGACGCTGGGGGAGTAGGTAATGGGGCCTGCGCTCTCTCCATCGTCATTGCGAGGAGCTCTTGCGACGAAGCAATCCAGAGTCTTTCCGCGTAATGAGTCTGGATTGCTTCGCTACGCTCGCAATGACGGAGAGGAGGGGCCTGCATCGAACTAAAAATCGTCTTAATACCGGACACAGGCCCGCATCCTCGCGGCAGATTCCGCCCGAGCTTTGTTAATTCACCACCCTCAAGAGTGCCGAGGGCGCAGGGAAGGCCGGGTGCCGGCTGGCACCCGCGGTCCACTGTGCGAAGCGTGTGCTTGAAAAAGCTGCATAGCGGCATACAGGTGAAGCCAAACATCCGGCCTTCCCTGCGCAGTGGGTTGACGGCTTATGTCGTGCTCTCCCCGGGGAGCGATGCACTATTGCCCCCGTCGTCTTGCGGATGACTGACGGTGCGAGCCCGGTCGGGCCGCAACGTCACCGCAAGCCTTGGCGCACAGACCCCGGGCGCCAGGACCACACGATTTTGCCGTACGCAGACTGCGCCCGTCGTGTGCGCGCATCGCCTGCTCACGGAGTGACCCGCCCTGCAAACCGCCTGCGCGCGACGCTGCCTGCGTCCACCGCCTCCCATCCCGCGTTCGTGACGATCGCGATGCGCCCCTCGGCCCGGGTTGGGGTGGCCTCAACATGCGATAATTCCGAATTCGCGTAAAGCGAATTATTTCGGCGTGGCCGGGTTGACCCCGGTCTGGTGTTTTGTCCGCCCGGCAGCTCAATCAATGGTGTGCATTGCCTTTGCCACTGCGGTGCCACGAACGGGTCTCCCCATGGCCCAAAAATGCGCTAGCATGACCTCAGCGCGCCTCAAGTCGCGCAGGTTGAGAAACGAGGAAACGACATGAGGATGAGAAGCGGACCGGCGCTCGCCGGGGTGGCGGCGCTGGCGGTGGCGGGGATGGCTCTGATGACCGCCTTCGAGCCGGTCCGGGCCCATGGGCCGACGCGGCAGAAGGTGCGGGAATCCATCGAGATCAACGCGGCCCCGGCCAAGGTGTGGGCGGTGATCGGCAATTTCCAGGACATGAGCTGGCTCCAGCCGGTCACCAAGACCGAAGGCGAGAAGGGCAACGAGATCGGCGCGACGCGGAAACTCACCTTGACGGGCGGCGCCATTGTCGAGGAGGAGCTCTACAAATACGAGCCCGACATGCAGAGCTATTCGTACCGGATCACCAAGGTGGACGTGAAGGTGCTGCCGGTGACCAATTATTCCTCGACCCTGACGGTCTCGCCCGCGCCGGACGGCAAGGCGAAGCTGGAATGGGCCGCCGCGTTCTATCGCGGCTATCCCAACAACGACCCGCCGCCGGAGCTGAGCGACGAGGCCGCGATCAAGGCCGTGAGCGGGCTGTACAAGGCCGGGCTCGAGGCGCTCAAGAAGAAGATCGAGAGCGGTAGCTGATCGTGCGCGCGCTGGTTCTGGCGGCCCTCGCCGCCAGCCTTTGTCATGCGAGCCTCGGCAGCGCAGCCGCCGAGGAGGCGTTCGTCACCAACCAGCTCAGCGACGATCTGATGGTCGTGGACCTCGCCACTGCGCGCGGGGTTGCGACCATCCCGATCGGCGGCAAGCCGGCAGGTATCGCCGTCAGCGCGGACGGGCGCTTTGCCTATGTCACGAGCCCGGATGCCAAGGCGGTGACGGTAGTGGACGCAGCGACGCGGCAGGTCGCAGGCCGCATCGAGGTCGGCGGCGGGCCGCTCGGCATTGCGGTCGCGCCCGACGGCAAGGCGGTCTATGTCGCCGATTGGTACGCCGCCGCGGTGCGGGTGATCGATACGGCCTCGCGCAGCGTTGTCGCCAGCATCGCGGTCGGCGCCTCGCCCTCGGGTCTTGCGGTGACGCCCGACGGAAAGCTGCTGCTCTCGGCCGACCGCGACGACGATACCGTCTCCGTGGTGGACACGGCGACGCGCCAGCGCAAGGCGGTGATCAAGGTCGGCACCCGCCCGTTCGGCGTCACCATCGATGCCGAGGGCAAGCGCGCTTACACGGCCAATGTCGGCTCCGACGATGTCTCCGTGATCGATATCGCAGAGGCTCGCGAGATCGGCCGCGTGCCGGCCGGCATGCGCCCGTATGCGGTGGCGCTGACGCCGGGGCGCGGTTTCGTCAGCGACCAATATGGCGGCACCGTCAGCGTGTTCGATCTGGCGAGCCTCAAGCCGGTCAAGCGCATCAATGTCGGCGATTATCCCGAAGGGATCGCGGCAACCGCCGACGGCAAGCGCGTCATCGTCGCCTGCTGGGAAAGCAACACGCTCAGCATCATCGATGCGGTCGAGCTGAAGGTGACCGGCGAGATCAGGACCGGCGACGGCCCGCGCGCGTTCGGGGCGTTCTTGCGCAGGACGGAGTAGGTGTGGTCGCGTAGGGTGGGTTAGCGTCAGCGTAACCCACCTCTTTGGTGTCCGCGGTGACCGAAGTGGTGGGTTACGCCAAGCGGTCTCCGCTTCGCGCAGTCCGCAAGGCTAACCCACCCAACGGATCCGGCACAACACATCCGCAATCTCATCCATCCGGTCGAACACATGATCCGGCCCCAGCGCCCGCAATGCCGCCGGTGCCGCATAGCCCCAGCACACGGCGCCGCAGGCAATTCCCACGGCCCGCGCCGCCTCGATGTCGCGAACCTCGTCGCCGATCGAAATCACCTTGCTGGGCTCGACACCCGCTCGGCGGATGACCCGGCGGAATTTCGCGGCCTTGCCGAACAGCGACGCAGAGCAGTCGAAATGCGCGAACAACGCCGCGGCAGGCCCAAGCTTCTCGCGGGCATTGGCCTCGCTGTCAGAGGTCACCAGCGCCAGCTGCACGCCGTTCTGGGCCAGCGTCCGCAGCATCGTCTCGACGCCCGCAAACAGCGAGATCTCGGAAGCGGCCTCCGCCTTCAGCCGCCGCGCATGCCGCGCGATCGCCGGCAGCTTCCACAAGGGCACTTCGAGCCGGGCGAGGATCTCGCGGCTCGAGGCATGCCGCAGCTCCTCGACATCCTCATCTTTTACGCGGCGAAAGTCGAAGCGGTCGGCGACATCGTTGATGGTGCGCAGGAACCAGGGGAAGCTGTCGGCCAGCGTGCCGTCGAGGTCGAAGATGGCGAGGGAATAGGGCACGTGAAAGGGATGCCGTTCGATCATCCAGTTATTGAACTAGGATTTCCACACAGTGTCTTCGGTCCAACCAAGTTCGGCGAATTCGCTGGCGCGGAGCGATGCTTCTCCCTCTGCAAAGAACTCGTCAAGCTGAGGCGGTGCGACGCTTGTTTCGGACAGCATGGCATGCGCCTGTCCGCGATGATGAATTTGATGCTGGAAAAGATGCATGAGCAGCCGGTCGCGGCGTTCGGCCTGCACGGTCGCGTCGCGGTTGATACTCACAACGGTATTGAGACTCTCGGGCGTCAGTGCATCGCAGACAGCAATCAAGCGCTCGTCGACTGCGGCTTGCGCCGGCTTGAGCGTGACGAGGGAAGGGTACGGCACCTCGTTCTCCCAGGCCGCCGGGCCCAACCAACCGCCCTCCAGCGCATCGACATAGAAGAGATCAATGACATGGATGTGGTTTAGCGTGCGCTGAAGACTTGGAAAGAACCCGGTTCGCTCGGCCTCGAAGTCAACCTGAGACAGAGCAGCGCAAGCCGTGAGCAGCCGATGGTTTGCCCAGGCATTGTTATGAGCGAGCGCACGAAAGGTTTGCACAAGTCCGGCAGGCAAAGTTCATTCTCCCTCAGACATGTGCGTCATCACATTCCGGACGCGCAACCTACTCCGCCGCCTCGCTCGCCGCGCGTCTCCGCTTCGGCTTTCGCGCCTTCTCCAGCACCGGGGCCAGGAATTTCCCCGTATAGCTCCGCGGCGCCTTCGCAATATCTTCCGGCGGGCCCCAGGCGACGATCTCGCCGCCGCTGTCGCCGCCTTCGGGGCCCAAGTCGATGACCCAGTCGGCGGTCTTGATGACTTCGAGATTGTGCTCGATGACGACGACCGTGTTGCCCTGCGCGACCAGCTCGTGCAGCACCTCCAGGAGCTTCTTGACGTCGTGGAAGTGCAGGCCGGTGGTGGGCTCGTCCAGGATGTAGAGCGTGCGGCCGGTGGCGCGTTTTGACAATTCCTTTGCCAGCTTGACGCGTTGCGCTTCACCGCCCGAGAGTGTCGTCGCCTGCTGGCCGACATGGATGTAATCGAGCCCGACGCGGTGCAATGTCTGAAAAGTCTCGCGCACGCGCGGCACCGCCTTGAAGAACTCGGCGGCTTCCTCGACGGTCATGTCGAGCACGTCGGCAATGCTCTTGCCCTTGAACAGCACCTCCAGCGTCTCGCGGTTGTAGCGCTTGCCCTTGCAGACGTCGCAGGTGACGTAGACGTCGGGCAGGAAGTGCATCTCGATCTTGATGACGCCGTCGCCCTGGCAGGCTTCGCAGCGGCCGCCCTTGACGTTGAAGGAGAAGCGGCCCGGCTCGTAGCCGCGCGCCTTCGCTTCCGGCAGACCGGCGAACCATTCGCGGATCGGCGTGAAGGCGCCGGTGTAGGTCGCAGGATTCGAGCGCGGGGTGCGGCCGATCGGCGACTGGTCGATGTCGATGATCTTGTCGATGTGCTCGAGGCCCTCGATGCGGTCGTGCGGGGCGGCGCCCTCGCTGGCGTTGTTGAGCTTGCGGGCGATGGCGCGGTAGAGCGTATCGATCAGCAGCGTTGACTTGCCGCCGCCGGACACGCCGGTGACGCAGGTGAACAGGCCGAGCGGAATCTCTGCCGTGACGTTCTTGAGGTTATTGCCGCGCGCGTTCACCACCTTGATGGTGCGGCGGTGGTTCGGCGGACGCCGCTCCGGCACCTCGACCTCGAGCTCGCCGGTGAGGTACTTGCCGGTCAGCGATTTCGGGTTGCGCATGATCTCGGCGGGCGTGCCTTCGGCGACGATGTTGCCGCCATGCATGCCGGCGCCGGGGCCGATGTCGAGGACGTAATCTGCAAGGCGGATGGCGTCCTCGTCATGCTCGACCACGACCACGGTGTTGCCGAGATCGCGCAGGCGCTTCAGCGTATCGAGCAGGCGCGCGTTGTCGCGCTGGTGCAGGCCGATCGAGGGCTCGTCGAGCACGTAGAGCACGCCCGTGAGCCCCGAGCCGATCTGCGAGGCCAGGCGGATGCGCTGGCTCTCGCCGCCGGACAGCGTGCCGGAGGAGCGCGACAGCGTCAGATAATTGAGGCCGACGTCGAGCAGGAAGGTGAGGCGCTCGCGGATCTCCTTCAGGATGCGGCCCGCGATCTCGTTCTGCTGCGCGTTCAGCGCCTCCGGCACGGTCTCGAACCATGCGCCGGCGCCCTTCACGGACAGCTCCGAGATCTCGCCGATATGCTTGCCGCCGACCTTGACGCAGAGCGCCTCGGGCTTGAGTCGAAAGCCTTTACAGCCCTCACAGGGCACGTCGTGGAAATATTTCGCCAGCTCCTCGCGCGCCCACTCGCTCTCGGTCTCGCGGTAGCGGCGGTTGATGTTGGTGATGACGCCCTCGAACGGCTTCTTGGTGTCGTAGGAGCGCACCCCGTCCTCGTAGGAGAACTTGATCTCGTCCTCGCCCGAGCCGTAGAGGAGCGCGTTTTGCGTCTTCTTCGGCAGGTCCTTCCACTTGGTGTCGAGCGTGAACTTGTAGTGCTTGCCGAGCGCGGTCAGCGTCTGCACGTAATAGGGCGATGACGATTTGGCCCAGGGCGCGATCGCGCCCTTGCGCAGCGTCAGATCCTTCTCGGGGATGACGAGGTCCTCGTCGACATGCTGCTCGACGCCGAGACCGCCGCAGGCGGGGCAGGCGCCGTAGGGATTGTTGAAGGAGAACAGGCGCGGCTCAATCTCGGGGATGGTGAAGCCGGAGACCGGGCAGGCGAACTTTTCCGAGAACAGGATGCGCTCGGGGCCGCTCTTGTCGTGGATCTTTGCGGTCTTCTTCTTCTCCTCCGCAGGGGCAGCCGCCGCGGGCGCATCGGCGAACTCGACAACGGCGAGGCCTTCGGCGAGCTTCAGCGCAGTCTCGAAGCTCTCGGCGAGGCGTTGGCCGATATCGGCGCGCACCACGATGCGGTCGACGACGACGTCGATGTCGTGCGGGAACTTCTTGTCGAGGCTGGGGGCTTCCGCCAGCTCATAGAAGGTGCCGTCGATCTTGACGCGCTGGAAGCCCTTCTTGAGCCATTCGGCGAGCTCCTTCTTGTACTCGCCCT
Organism: Bradyrhizobium sp. CCBAU 11357; assembly: GCF_028128865.1. Taxonomy (NCBI): domain Bacteria; kingdom Pseudomonadati; phylum Pseudomonadota; class Alphaproteobacteria; order Hyphomicrobiales; family Nitrobacteraceae; genus Bradyrhizobium; species Bradyrhizobium sp. CCBAU 11357. The sequence goes on from NZ_LBJW01000106.1 coordinate 150,673, forward strand.
TGCGGCCGCGCACGACGGGGGCGAGCAGATAGAGGCGCGTGCCCTCGGGCAGCGCCAGCACGCGGTCGACCATCTGCGAGACGGTCTGGCTCTCGATCGGCAGGCCCGTGGCCGGCGAATAGGGCACGCCGACGCGCGCCCAGAGCAGGCGCATGTAGTCGTAGATCTCGGTGACGGTGCCGACGGTGGAACGCGGGTTCTTCGACGTCGTCTTCTGCTCGATCGAGATCGCCGGCGACAGGCCGTCGATCTGGTCGACGTCGGGCTTCTGCATCATCTCCAGGAACTGACGGGCATAGGCCGACAGCGATTCGACGTAGCGGCGCTGGCCCTCGGCATAGATGGTGTCGAAGGCGAGCGAGGATTTGCCGGAGCCGGAGAGGCCGGTGAACACCACCAGCTTGTCGCGGGGAATCTCGACGTCGATATTCTTGAGGTTGTGCTCGCGCGCGCCGCGGATCGTAATTGCGCGCAGGCTCGAGCCCGCGTTCTGTTGTTGGCGCTTCGCCCTGATCACTTCGTCCATCCCAGAGGTCCTCGAGGAATCCAAAGACGCGCGATCGCGCCAATGCAAAAGGCGCGCTTCGCCCGGAACCGGGATCGGCGCCGATGGGTATGGCAGCGAACGTAGGAAGAACGGCGGCGGATTTCCAGTGGGACTTGCGAATCGTCAACGGATTGTTGGCGCGCTGGCGGCATCTGGCAGCAGGAGCGCTGCGGAACCGCTCTCGGAACAGCCCGCCCAAAAGCAAAAGGCCGGCGCGAGGCCGGCCTTCCGTGACGATGTGACTTGGAAGATCAGTACTTCGCGACGACCGGGCCGCCGAAGGTGTAGTTAAGGCGAACGGTGCCCATGTCGACATCCTGCTTGATGCGGTCGGTCCGGTCGTTGACGCCAAGCACCGTGAAATTGACGTTGCGGCCGCCCATGAACAGATGGTCGTATTCGATCGCAACGGACCAGTTCGGTGCGAAACCGAATTCGATGCCGGTGCCGACTGCGCCGCCCCAGCGCGTCTCGCTCGCGCTATCGAAGACCACGCCGCCGAGAAGGCCGTCATACTTGGCGTGCGTGACCGCGGCGCCGCCCTTCAGGTACCAGAGCACGTTATTCCAGGCGTAGCCGACCTGGCCGGTGAACAGGCCGAGGGCATCGATTCTGGTCTGATTGACCACGGGTGCGAAAGCGGCAAGCGGGCTCGCGTTCGATCCCTTCAGATTGGCCCAGTCGCCTTGGGCTTCAAGGCCGAACACCCAGTTAGCCGACTGCCAACGATAACCGACCTGGCCGCCGACGAGACCGCCGGTCGCGTTGTGACAGCCTTCGGACACGACCGGGATTGCCACACCGAGCACGGCATTGAGATCCCAGCAATTGCGGCTCGATGCACCACCGCCGTTGATGCCGAGGTAGAAGCCGCTCCAGTTGTACACTGCGATCGGCGCCACCGGAGCCTTGGCGTAGGGGCGGGCCGCCAAATCGGCCGCCGAGGCCGGTGCCAACGCGCTGAGTGCGAACAAACTGGCCGAAGCCAGCAAAAGCTTCTTCATATCCATTCCCCACTTCCGTTTCTCATTCCGGTCTTCCGGAGAGCGGAAGAGCAGCGGACCTCATGACCCAAGTAACATCGTTGCTTTACACCATTGAAGCTAAAAGTTGTGTCACCCGGCCGCCACATCCGTCCGAAAACGCCAGCGGACGGACGGCCGCGACAAATACAAAAAGGCCGGCGCGAGGCCGGCCTTTCGTAACGCGGGTGCGTCAAAGACGAAGCTCAGTACTTCGCGACGACCGGGCCACCGAAGTGATAGTTCACGCCGACCTGCACGGTGTGAAGGTTGAGCGTGCCGGTGTTCACCGGAGCGCCGATACCCGAGAAATAGGTCTCGCCGCCCAGGCTGCGATAGAGATACTCGCCCTTGACCGACCACTGCGGCGCGAAGAATGCCTCGATGCCGGCGCCGACCGTCCAGCCCGAATGCCACTTGCTGTCGGAGACGCTTGCCAAGGGCGAGCTGACGGTAATCTTGTTGTCGATCCAGGCGTAGCCGCCCGTAGCGTAGAACAGCACATTGTTGACAGCCCAACCGATACGGCCGCGCACGGTGCCGAGCGCATCAATGCGCGAGCTCGTGGTCACGGGAATAATGGCGCCGCCAAAGAGAACAGGGGTGGTCACCGAAGCATTGACATCAGCCCACGAGCCGTCGGCTTCCACGCCGAACACAACGTTGCCGGTCTGCCAGTTGTAGCCGCCGGTGCCGCCGACGAAGCCACCCTTCATCCGCGGGTCGCCGGAACCGTTCTCCCAAGCGCCGCCACCGACGATACCGAGGTAGAAGCCGGTCCAGTTGTAGACCGAGGCCACAGCCACCGGAGCCTTGGTGTAGGGGCGGGCTGCCAGATCAGCAGCCGAAGCGGGGGCCGCAAGAGCGAACACACAGGCCGAAGCCAACAAAACCTTTTTCATTTTCAACTAATCCCAGTCCCAGTTTCTGTTGTTGCCTTCCTTTGCGGAAGGGCATCGGACTCAACGGCCCAACTGGCGCCGTCTTTACACCACCAAAGCCGCAAGTTGTGTCTCCGAAAAGCCACAACAGTCGAAAAGGTGATGGTTGCTGACTTATTACGTCCAGGCATCGTGCCGCAAAAAAGAAGGGCCGGCGCAGCGGGCCGGCCCTTGCATTCACTCACGAAATCAGAGGGATATCAGTACCTCCCGACCAGCGGGCCGCCAAAGCGATAATTCAACCGGACCAGGCCGATATCGACATCCTGGCTGATGCGATCGCTCCCGAACACGGCGCCCGCAGGCGTCGTGAAACTGATTGTGCGGTCGCCGAGGAAGATGTGGTCGTACTCGACGCCGAGCGTCCAGTTCGGAGCAAATCCGAATTCCAGGCCGGCGCCAACGGTGCCGCCCCAGCGGGTCTCGCGAGCCGACGCCAGCAGCGTGCCGGCGCCCGGCGTGCCGGCCGCGGCATAAACGTCGTACTTGTCCCCGACCACGGCGCCGCCGCCCTTCACATAGAACAAGACGTTGTTCCAGGCGTAACCGACCTGGCCGGTGATCAGGCCGAAAGCATCGATGCGCGAGCGGTTGCGGTCACCGGTGACCAAAGCGCTTCCAGGGAAGACGGTGCTGACGTTGTCGCCCGAGAAGTCAGCCCAGTTACCCTGGCCTTCGACGCCGAACACCCAACTGGCCGACTGCCAGCGATAGCCGATCTGGCCACCGACCGTGCCACCGGTCGCGTTGTGGCATCCTTCACCGACGAAGGTACCGGGAACGCCGGTGACGGCGCCGGTGGTGTCGAGGAAGTCCCAGCACTTGCGGCTCGTGCCGCCGCCGCCGTTGATGCCGATGTAGAAGCCGCTCCAGTCGTAAATCGCAGCGACCGCCGGAGCGGGAGCCTTGGTGTAGGGCCGCGCGGCAAGATCTGCCGCGCTTGCCGGAGCCGACAGCCCCAATGCCAGTACACTGATTGCGCCAAATAGAACCTTATTCATTGCAGTCTCCCCAGTTACGTCCGCTTCACGAAAGTCCCCGAAGCGGCTGATCAGGCGCGACGCCCATATGAACCAATTCCGAGGCAAAGCTAGCCTAAGGAAAGGGCAGAGTCCGTCTCCGGAATGCCACACTCGCGGCTCAACTGAGGTGGAACAACTTGATGAATGTTAAGCGGTTTTCGTCGTTCACGGGAACCCAAAAAAGTTCCATCGGAGCGCTGCTCTTTTCGTTGGCGGTCGGTCGAATGTTTGCTCTATCGCTATAAAGAACAAATCTGGAACAAATCTGAGCGCGATGCTATATGTGGGGATAACCCTGGGGGTGGCAGGCTGAGCGGTGCCCGCAAGCGTATAGGGTCGCCTCGACGGGCGCAGAGAAACGCGGGCAGCGGGATTCGCCCCTTTTGAAATTCAGTGGCATTCGGAGTGGAGAGCGGCGATGGCGGGAAGCGTCAACAAGGTCATTCTGGTTGGAAACCTCGGCAAGGATCCTGAAATCCGCCGCACCCAGGACGGGCGGCCGATCGCGAATTTGAGCATCGCGACGTCGGAGACCTGGCGCGACAAGAACACCGGCGAGCGCAAGGAGAAGACGGAGTGGCATCGCGTCGTGATCTTCTCTGAGCCGCTTTGCAAGGTCGTCGAACAGTATCTGAAGAAAGGCGCGAAGGTTTACATCGAGGGCGCGCTGCAGACCCGCAAATGGACCGACCAGAGCGGCGTCGAGAAGTACTCGACCGAGGTCGTGCTTCAGGGCTTCAACTCGACGCTGACGATGCTGGACGGCCGCGGTGGTGGCGGCGGAGGCGGCAGCTTCGGCGACGAACCGGGCGGCGATTTCGGCTCCTCCGGACCCGTCAGCAGCGCGCCGCGCCGTCCCGTTGCCGCCGGCGGCGGCCGCAACAGCGACATGGACGACGACATCCCGTTCTGAGCGGGCGGACCGCTCGGCGGGCGGTGCGGCGGCGATTTCGATCGCGCTTCCCGCATCGGGTCAGCAAACCTTACTAATTGGCTGGGCGGGCTCGGATTTTCCGGGCCCGCTTCATGTTTGGGGTGAGATCCGTTGCGCAGCGGAAAGCTGGCTGACGGGGCGCCGCTCCCTGGTGTTCAGGCCGGCGTTGCGGGTGGTTCTGGAGGGTCGATTCCGTGGCCGCCCAGGGCGCGGCTCTGAGCCCGTAAGTTATTGGAAAAATAAGCGGAAAAAGCGCTTTCCGAGCGGCTGCCAGGGTGGTTATCCGACCCCGGATGCGCTATATGATTCCCAGACAAAACCTCACCGGATTCCCCCTTGGCTGACGACGACAACAAGCCCGGCGACCAGCCGGCGCACCCCTCGGACATTCGCCCCGTTTCCATCTACGAGGAGATGAAGAAGTCCTACCTCGATTACGCCATGAGCGTGATCGTGGCGCGTGCGCTGCCCGATGCGCGCGACGGGTTGAAGCCGGTGCACCGCCGCATCCTGTTCGCGATGAACAATCGCGGCGACACCCCGGACAAGAAGCACAAGAAGTCCGCCGGTGCCGTCGGCGAGGTCATGGGTAAGTACCACCCCCATGGCGACCAGGCGATCTACGACGCCTTGGTGCGCATGGCGCAGGACTTCTCGATGCGCGCGCCCTTGATCGACGGCCAGGGCAATTTCGGCTCGGTCGACGGCGATCCGCCGGCGGCCATGCGCTACACCGAGTCGCGCCTGACCAAGATCGCGCTGAAGCTGCTCGAGGACATCGACGACGACACGGTCGACTTCCAGGACAACTACGACGGCTCCGAAAAGGAGCCGGTGGTTCTGCCGGCGCGGTTCCCGAACCTGCTGGTCAACGGCGCCGGCGGCATCGCGGTCGGCATGGCCACCAACATCCCGCCGCACAATCTCGGCGAGGTGATCGATGCCTGCGTCGCGCTGATCGACAATCCGGCGCTGACGATCGACGAGCTCAACGCCATCATCCCGGGCCCGGATTTCCCGACCGGCGGCATCATCCTCGGACGCCAGGGCATCCGCAGCGCCTATCATCTCGGCCGCGGCTCCATCGTGATGCGCGGCAAGGTCACCTTCGAGACGATCCGGAAAGAGCGCGAGGCGATCGTCATCACCGAGATCCCGTATCAGGTGAACAAGGCGACGATGGTCGAGCGCATCGCCGAGCTCTACAAGGAAAAGAAGATCGAGGGCATCTCCGACCTGCGCGACGAGTCCGACCGCGACGGCTACCGCGTCGTCGTCGAACTCAAGCGCGATGCCGTGCCCGACGTCGTGCTGAACCAGCTCTACAAGTTCACGCCGCTGCAGACGAGCTTCGGCGTCAACGCCGTCGCGCTCGATAGCGGCCGTCCGCAGACCATGAACCTGAAGGACATGCTGACGATCTTCGTCGGCTTCCGCGAGCAGGTCGTCACCCGCCGGACCAAATACAAGCTGCGCAAGGCGCGCGAGCGCGCGCACGAGCAGGTCGGCCTGGCCATCGCCGTCGCCAACATCGACGAGATCATCAAGGTGATCCGGCACTCGCCGACGCCGGCTGCGGCGCGCGAGACCCTGATGACGCGCGACTGGGCCGCGCGCGACGTCGAGGACATCATCACGCTGATCGACGATCCCCGTCACCGCATCAACGAAGACGGGACGATCCGCCTGTCGCTGGAGCAGGCGAGGGCGATCCTGGAGCTGCGCCTGGCGCGCCTCACGGCGCTCGGCCGCGACGAGATCGGCGAGGAGCTGTCCAAGCTCGCTGGCGAGATCAGCGATTATCTCGACATCCTGCGCTCGCGCGCCCGCATCCTCGACATCATCAAGACCGAGCTTGCCGAGGTGAAGGCGGAGTTCGCCACCCCGCGCCGCACCGTGATCATGGAGCAGGAGGGCGAGGTCGAGGACGAGGACCTGATCCAGCGCGAGGACATGGTCGTCACGGTCTCGCATGCCGGCTACGTCAAGCGCGTGCCGCTGTCGGCCTACCGGGCCCAGCGCCGCGGCGGCAAGGGCCGCTCTGGCATGCAGACCCGCGACGAGGACTTCGTCAGCCGGCTCTTCGTCGCCTCGACGCATACTCCGGTGCTGTTCTTCTCCTCGCGCGGCCAGGTCTACAAGGAAAAGGTCTGGCGGCTGCCGATGGCCGCGCCGAACGCGCGCGGCAAGGCCATGATCAACATCCTGCCGCTGGAGCAGGGCGAGCGCATCACCACCATCATGCCGCTACCCGAGGATGAATCGACCTGGGGCCAGCTCGACGTCATGTTCGCGACCACGGGCGGCAACGTCCGGCGCAACAAGCTGTCCGACTTCGTCGACGTGCGCCGCTCCGGCATCATCGCGATGAAGCTCGACGACAACGAGGCGATCGTCGACGTGCAGATCTGCACCGAGCGCGACGACGTGCTGCTGACCGCTGCCGGTGGCCAGTGCATCCGCTTCCCCGTCACCGACGTGCGCGTGTTCACCGGGCGCACCTCGATGGGCGTGCGCGGCATCGCGCTCGGCGAAGGCGACAAGGTGATTTCGCTGGCGATCCTGCGCCACGTCGACACCACCTCGGACGAGCGCTCGGCCTATTTGAAGATGCGCCGCGCGGTCGCGGGCGAAGCCGCCGCAGACGAGGCGCCGGCCGATGCCGAAGCCGAGGAGACCTCGGGCAGCTTCCAGCTCCCGCAGGAGCGCTATGTCGAGATGTCGGCGCAGGAGCAGGTCGTGCTGACCGTCTCCGTCAACGGCTACGGTAAGCGGACATCGTCCTACGAGTACCGCACCACCGGCCGCGGCGGCAAAGGCATCGTCGCCATGAGTGTCAACAACCGCAACGGCAATCTGGTCGCCTCGTTCCCGGTGGAGGAGGCGGATCAAATCATGCTGGTCACGGACAAGGGCCAGCTGATCCGCTGCCCGGTCGAAGGCATCCGCATCGCCGGCCGCTCCACGCAAGGCGTGATCGTGTTCGACACCGCCGAGGACGAGCACGTCGTCTCGGTCGAGCACATCACGGAAGAGGCCGAGAGCGGCAACGGCGAGAACGGCAACGGGGCGTGACGCCCCCTCTATGCGGCGTTTGCAAGCTCTCTCGTCAAATCGGCAAGCGCCTCGTGCTTGCCGATTTGCGCCATCCAGCACCATAGCTCCAGCGTGCAATACACGCGGTAGAGATCGAGCGTCTCCTGCCAGTCAGGGCGCTCGATCTTGCCATAGCCCGCGAGCAATCCTTCTCGCTTCGGCGCGTCCTTCGCTGTGAAATAATAGATCGCCTTCGCGATATCCATCAGCGGATCACCGGACGTCGCATTCTCGAAATCGACGATGCCGGACAGGTGCGGATCGCCCTGCGACGTCACCAGGATATTTCCGGCGTGAAAGTCGTAATGGCACAGGCGAGGGACAACTGCCGCCTTCAACAGGTGCTGGCGAGCCATAACGCTATCCCGGAGCCGCTCGGCAAGTGCGGGATCACCGCCCCGCACGCAGAACTCTTTCAGCTTCCTTTCGAGTTGCGCGGACATGTAGGCATGATTGCTCGGATATGCCGTCCACACCCCGTCGGGGCCGATATAGCCAAAACTGTCGAGGGCAATGTCATTGATCCTGCGGAGCGCCACGCCCATCTCGGCGTAGATTTCGAACAGCTGTGCGTCTGTCAGCACCGCCTCTCTCCGGCCGAGCACCGTGCCGTCAAGCTTGGTCATCAGGACGTAGTTGAGGTCGATCACCGATCGCGTGTTGTCGGCGAACAGTACGCTGGGAACGGCTATGTCAAGGTCACGGAGAAGCCCAAGAACGTAGACTTCCTTTGCCATCTTCCACTGCAGCGATGCAGGGTAGGCCTTAAGGATGCAGGCTGGCGAATCCGCCAGCGCGATCTCAAGGACAGTACCGATCTCGCCGCCATGCAGCTCAGCGACATCCAGCACCTCCGCCCGCGGAGACGTCCGACGAATGATCGTCTGCACCTGATCGACCGAGATTGTCAGCCGAGGCTTCAGCTGCAGAGGCGGATTGTTGGACATTTCGCACCTGCCTCATGCAGCCCGGTGAGCCGCGCTAAATCTCCAGCTCCGTGCCGAACTCCACCACCTGCTTGGTCGGCACGCCGAAGAACGCGGCCGAGCGTTCGGCGTTGCGCTGCAGGAAGGCGAACACGCCTTCGCGCCAGACCCACATGCCCGGGACGTCCTCGCGCGGGATGATGGTTTCGCGGCCGACGTAATAGGTGATCTCGGAGAGGTCGATGCCGGGCAGCTTGCCCTGCTGGCAAACGAGCTTCAGTCCGTCGTAGATCGTCGGGTTCTGCATGAAGCCGTAGTGCAGGATCGCCCGGGTGATGCCGGGAATGATCTCGATCACCTCGGCGCGTTCGTCGTCGGGAATGTGCGGGGATTCCTCAATCAGCACGGTGACCAGCAGCACGCGCTCGTGCAGCACGCGGTTGTGCTTGACGAACTGGGTGAGCGCGAGCGGCACGCCGCGCGGCGCCGAGGCCAGGAACACGGCGGTCCCAGGCAATCTCGCGTGGCACTTGTTGACGGCGGTCTCGATCAGATCCTCCTCGGGCTGGCGCAGCTGGCCGCGCGCCGCTTCGACCAGCTTCACGCCGGCGCGCCAGGTCAGCATCAGGAAGGCGACGAGGCCGGCGAGCAGCAATGGAAACCAGCCGCCCTCGAACAGCTTGATCGAATTGGCCGAGAAGAAGATCAGGTCGATGACGAAGAAGGCCCCGTTCACGCCGGCCACCAGCCACGGCGAATAGCCCCACTGGATCGCCACCAGCGCGGCGAGCAGCGTCGTGATGGCCATCAGCAGCGACACGGCGATGCCATAGGCGCCCGCGAGCGCGTCCGAGGTGCCGAAGCTCAGCACCGCCCCGAGGGTTGCCGCAGCGAGCAGCCAGTTCACCAGCGGCACGTAGATCTGGCCGATCGCGTCGCTGGTGGTGTGGCGGATCTGCATGCGCGGCAGGAAGCCGAGCTGGATCGACTGCTGGGTCAGCGAGAACACGCCGGAGATGATCGCCTGCGAGGCGATCACGGTCGCGACCGCCGAGAAGGCGACCAGCGGATAGTGCAGGGCGTCCGGGCAAAGCTGGAAGAACGGATTCTCGATCATGGTGGGGTCGGTGATCAAGAGCGCGGCCTGGCCGAAATAGTTCAGCACCAGCGCGGGCAGGCAGATCGCGAACCAGGCGAGCCGGATCGGCAAGCGGCCGAAATGGCCCATGTCGGCATACATGGCCTCGCCCCCGGTCACCGCGAGAAAGGCGGCGCCGAGGATGGCGAAGGAGACGTGAAAATCCTGGTGGATCAGGAAATTGAACGCATAAAACGGGCTGAGCGCGGCCAGCACCGCCGGCGCCTTGACGATGCCGTGGATGCCGAGCGCGGCGAGCACGACGAACCAGGCCAGCATCACCGGGCCGAAGATGCGGCCGATGAAGCCGGTGCCCTGCTTCTGCATCATGAACAGCCCGATCAGGATGGCGACGGTGACGGGCACGACCACCGGTGCGAGCGAGGGGGCATCGACCTTGAGGCCCTCGATGGCGCTGAGCACGGAGATCGCCGGTGTGATCGCGCCGTCGCCATAGAGCAGGGCCGCGCCGACGAGACCGACGACGAGGAGATGCGCCCGCCAGGTGCCGGCTTGCGCGTTACGCGCGTGGAGCAGAGCCAGCAGGGCGACGATGCCGCCTTCGCCGCGGTTGTCCGCGCGCAGGATCAGCAGCGCATATTTCAGCGAGATGATCAGGAGCAGCGCCCACAGGATCAGCGAGGCAACCCCCAGGACAGCGTCGTGAGTGAGTGTACCGCCATGGGCAGCCGCCTTGGCGGCTTCCTTCAGGGCGTAGAGGGGACTGGTGCCGATATCGCCGTAGACCACGCCGAGGGCGCCCATGGTCATGGCAACCGGCAGTGCATCAGGGTGGTGGCCGGAGGCAACTGCAGGTGTGCTGGACAAGGGCAAGTCCCCCAATGGAATCGCGCCCGGCGGGCCATTCCGACGGGCGCGAGCATGACGCAGTCTGCGACGAGACGTCGCAAATAGCCATGGGATTTATCTTGGGGTTTATCTTGAGGGACCTGCCTGACGCGAAACTGACAGATCCGACTACGGCGTGCGGTCGGCGGTCACGAGGCGCGCCTCCCGGACATTTCCCTTGCTGCCGGCGCGGCGCAGGCAGGACGCCTCGAAATTCGGCCAGGCCTGCTGCGAGCAGTCACGGCCGACGGTGCGGATATCGAGCCGGTCGCTCTTGGCCAGCGGCTGCGGCACGCTGGCTTCGACCGTCGGGGCAAAGCCGGGCAGGAGGGTGAGGGCCGCGGCAACACACGCAGACAGAGCGATCGCTGAAAGAGCCTTGATCATTGACAGTCCCCTGTGATGCGGCCGCCTGCGCCCAGCATGCGACCCGTCGTTCGTTGGCCGGATTAGTAACCATGGCCAGTTTCCGGACGTCTTCGCGGGCGCCGGAAATGGTTTCGTTCGCGGTCCGTTTTGTTTCGTGGCTACCCGCAGGACGAAACAAACCGGCCGTTGCCGACGTCCGGGGAGACATCTAGGGGTGACTGGACGGAAACCGTGAAGGAACCTGCCCGGCTTGCCGCCCCGGGCCGGGCGCGGTAGGACGGGGCCATGCCGCGCATCGCCTTCTACCCAGGTTCCTTCGACCCCATCACCAACGGCCATCTGGACGTGGTCCGGCACAGCGTTTCCTTGTGCGACAGACTTGTGGTCGCAATCGGGGTGCACCCCGGCAAGAAGCCGCTGTTCTCGACCGAGGAGCGGTTGAAGATGCTCGAGGACGTCTGCGGTCCGATCGCGGCCCAGGCCGGCTGCGTGCTCGAGGCGACGACGTTTGACGATCTGTCGGTCACCGCGGCGCGCAAGCACGGCGCGACCATCATGATCCGGGGCCTGCGCGATGGCAGCGACCTCGACTACGAAATGCAGCTCGCCGGCATGAACGAGGCCATGGCGCCCGAGGTGCATACGGTCTTCCTGCCGGCCTCTCCCATGGTCCGCCCGATCACCGCCACTTTGGTGCGCCAGATCGCCGGCATGGGCGGGGACGTCTCGGCCTTCGTCCCGCCGCAGGTCGCGGCACAGCTCAAGGCCAAATTCGCCGGATAACGGCGCGCTTCCTCCTCTTTCTGATCCGGAGTTGTCATGATCCGAATTCTCGCAGTTCTTGCCGCGCTTCTGTTCGCGGTGCCGGCGGCGGCACAGCAATTGCCGGCAAATCTCGACAAGGCCAACGCCATCGTCATCGACAGCACCAAGGGCCGCATCGTCATCAAGCTCAGGACCGACATCGCGCCCCAGCATGCCGAACGCATCAAGCAGCTCGCGCGCGAAGGCTTCTACAACAACGTGCCGTTCCACCGCGTCATGGATGGCTTCATGGCGCAGACGGGCGATGGCCAGAACGGCAACGGCACCGGCGGCTCGAAATATGCGAACCTGAAGCAGGAATTCTCCAAGGTGCATTTTGCCCGCGGCATCGTCGGCATGGCCCGGCGCGGCGACAGCGTCGACAGCGCCAACTCGCAGTTCTTCATCATGTTCGCCGACGGCGGCAGCCTCGACGGCCAGTACACCGTGATCGGCGAGGTCGTGCAGGGCATGGACGTCGTCGACAAGCTGAAGAAGGCGCCCCCCGGCTCGCCCGGCGGCTCCGTCACCGATCCCGACAAGATGGTGAAGGTGCAGGTCGCCTCCGACATCAAATAGGCACGGCCATGGCGCGCCGCGGTGGCAAGCTCCTGCTGATTGCCGCGATGCTGCTGCTCGGCACCTCCCGTGCCGCCGTGGAGGCCGCTCAGGTCGACACGATCCAGGACATCTTCCGGCACCTGCGCACCTGCTGGAGACCGCCGTCGCCGGCCAGGGCGCGCCCACTCGACATCACCGTCGTCGTGAGCTTTAACCGGGCCGGAAACATTCTGGGCCATCCGAGGATTACCTATGAATCCGCGGAGGCCTCCGACAATGACCGGCTGCAATACCGGATCGCGGTGATGGAGGCGTTGCAACGCTGCACGCCGGTGCCATTTACCGATGCAATGGCCGGCGCAGCCGCGGGGCGACCATTCGCGATCCAGTTCCGCAGCCGCAAAACGTCACCCGACAAGACTTCACCCCCAACGCAAGAGAGGCGAGCATGAGCGTCACCGAAAACACCCTGATCCTCGAGACCACGCAGGGCCCCGTCACCATCGAGATGCGGCCCGACCTCGCGCCGGGCCACGTCGCGCGCATCAAGGAGCTGGTCCGCGAGGGTTTTTACGACGGCATCGTGTTCCACCGCGTGATCGAGGGCTTCATGGCGCAGACCGGCTGCCCGCACGGCACCGGCACCGGCGGCTCCGGCAAGAAGCTGAAGGCCGAGTTCAACAAGGAGCCGCATGTGCGCGGCACCGCCTCGATGGCGCGCGCCGCCAATCCCGATTCCGGCGACAGCCAGTTCTTCATCTGCTTCGACGACGCCCGCTTCCTCGACAACCAGTACACGGTGTGGGGCAAGGTCACCGAGGGCATGGAGAACGTCGACAAGATCAAGCGCGGCGAGCCGGTGCAGAACCCCGACAAGATCGTCAAGGCGCGGATGGCCGCGGACAAGGAATAACGACTGGCGTCATGCTCCGCCAAGGCGGGGCATGACTGGTACCAAACGTGCGCACCGATCTCTTCGATTTCGACTTGCCTGCCGAGCGCATCGCGTTGCGCCCGGCGCATCCGCGCGACTCCGCGCGGATGCTGGTGGTGCAAGGCAGTGTGCAGCAAGACAGGCAGATCTCCGACCTGCCGCAATGGCTGAGGCCGGGTGACCAGCTCGTCGTCAACGACACCAAGGTGATTGCGGCGCAATTGAAGGGCCGCCGCATTGGCCGCGAGACCGAGCCGAAGATCGAGGCGACGCTGATCAAGCGGCTCGACGGCTCGCGCTGGCAGGCGCTGGTGAAGCCGGCGAAGAAGCTCGTCCCCGGCGATCGCATCCGCTTCGGCAACGAGGGCAAGGTCTGCCTGCTCGGCCATCTCGACGCAGAGGTGGAGGCCAAGGGCACCGAGGGCGAGGTGACGCTGTCGTTCTCGTTCCACGGTCCGGCGCTGGACCAGGCCATCGCCGATCTCGGCAGCCCGCCGCTGCCGCCCTACATCGCCTCCAAGCGCACGCCCGACGATCAGGATCTTGCGGATTACCAGACCATGTTCGCGGCCAATGAAGGCGCAGTTGCAGCGCCGACCGCGGGGTTGCATTTCACGCCGGCGCTTGAGCAGGCGCTGCGCGACCGCGGCGTCGGCATCAACCGCGTGACGCTGCATGTCGGGGCAGGGACGTTCCTGCCGGTGAAGGTCGACGACACCGAAGGCCACAAGATGCATGCCGAGTGGGGCACGATCTCGGCCGAGACGGCGGAGCGCCTCAACGCGGCGCGGAAGAACGGCGGCCGCATCGTTGCGGTCGGCACCACGTCATTGCGGCTGCTGGAAAGCGCCGCGAGCGAAGACGGCACGATCCAGCCATTCGCGGCCGAGACCTCGATCTTCATCACCCCCGGCTATCGCTTCCGCGCCGTCGATATCCTGATGACCAATTTCCACTTGCCGAAGTCGACGCTGTTCATGCTGGTGTCGGCCTTCTCCGGGCTCGCGACGATGAAGCAGGCCTATGCGCACGCGATCGCGCGCGGATACCGGTTCTATTCTTATGGGGATGCGTGTTTGCTGTTTCGGGCTGAGCAGTAGGGTGGGCAAAGCGAAGCGTGCCCACGTCTTTCTTGGACGCAGAGAAGAAGGGTGGGCACGGCGCTTGCGCGCCTTTGCCCACCCTACGATACCTGCTCCTGCGGCGGCGGTTACGCCATCACCCGCTGCGGCAAGAGCTCCGCGATCTGCACCGCATTCAGCGCCGCGCCCTTGAGCAGCTGATCGGCCGCCACGAACATCGAGATCGAATGGCCGCTAGCGTCGCTGAGATCCTTGCGGATGCGACCGACCAGCACGTCGTCCTGGCCCGAAGCGTCGATCGGCATCGGGAAGTAGTTCTTGGCGCGGTCGTCGACCACCTTGACGCCGGGCGCCTGCGCCATGATGGCGCGGACCTGGTCCTCGCTGATCGGCTTCTCGCATTCGAAGGTGATGGCTTCGCAATGGGCGCGCAGCACCGGCACGCGCACGCAGGTGACGCCGACGGCGATGCTCTCGTCCTCGAAGATCTTGCGGGTCTCCTTGATGACCTTGGTCTCTTCGTCGTTGTAGCCGGTCTCGGGGTCGATCGCGGTATTGTGGTTGAACAGGTTGAAGGCGTAGGGGTGCGGCATCACCTTGGGCGTATAGACCTGCCCGTTGAGATTGGCGCGGGTGGATTCGACGAGTTCCTCCATCGCGGCGGCGCCGGCGCCGCTAGCCGCCTGATAGGTCGAGATGATCACGCGCTTGATGCGGTTCTTCTGGTGGATCGGCCAGAGCGGCACCAGGGCGGTGATCGCGGCGCAGTTCGGGTTGGCAATGATGCCCTTGTGGTCACGGATGCGGCTGGCGTTGATCTCGGGGATCACCAGCGGCACGTTGGGGTCCATGCGGAAGGCGGAGGAGTTGTCGACCACGACGGCACCGGCCTTGACCGCGATCGGCGCATACTTCCTGGAGATGCTGCCGCCGGCGGAGAACAGCGCGATGTCGACGCCGTCGAAAGAACGCTCGGTCAACTCCTCGATGACCACACTGTGCCCGCGGAACGACACCGTCTTGCCGGCCGAGCGTGCGCTCGCCAGTGCCTTGAGCTTGCCGACGCGGAAACCACGCTTGTCCATGGTGGCGATGAACTCGGCGCCCACCGCACCGGTGACGCCGACAATCGCGACGACGGGATCGTTACTCACTTTGTCCTCCATTGAGTTTTAGACAACAAAAAAGCCCCGGACCATCGAGGGCGGGGCTTGCCGTAGAGCTGATGCGTTTAAGTCGACGACCTACGCGCGCACGCCTCCCCGGGCCCCTTCGGCCGTGGTGGTTTTGGTCGTGCGTTTGGTGGTCGTGAACATGGCGGCGACTTATGCGGGAGAGTCTTGCCCCCGTCAATGGCTTTTCGGATCGGTCGATGCCGGGGGCGGCGTGCCGGTATGCGGCACCCGCTATTTCGCACCCGCTATTTCGCCTTGGCGCCCGGCGGCTCCAGGGTGACCTCCTTGAGATCGTCGCCGCTGACGACGACGATCGAGAAGTTCAGCCGGCCGCGTTCGCGGACCAGCCCGCCGCTGATCGCCTTGCCCGCAGCGGCGCGCTCCGCGACGCGCACGGCATCGGAGAGGCGGTGCCTGATCGCACCCAAGGCTGCGAGGTTGCTGCGATCCTCGCGGTCGAGCTCGGTAAGGGGGAGGGCGGCTTCCCCGCCGACGAACTCGCCCGTCGCGGCATTGATGGTGTGGCGCCAGATCCGGTCGTTGTGCAGGGTCTTCACCCGGTAGACCGGCACGCCCGAGCCGCCGTCGAAGCTCACATCGGCGGTGGTGGCGCCGGCATGGCGGGCTTCGGCAATCGCCATGGCCTGGCTGATCGTGATCGACGAGCTGCGGAATCGCTCTATTTCGCGGCTGACTGCCTGGCGGTCCGCTTCGGCATCACCATCTGTGTCGCTGTGAAGCGCGGTCGGCGTGCTCGCGGTCACGACGGCCTGTACCGGCGCGGCGAAGAGCAGCGCGGGCATCGCGACCGCAGGCAGGTACGAGGTCCATCGTTTGGCAGTCGTCATGCTCGAAACCCTCGGCCAGCGAGTGTGCCGGATGATCGTAAAGAATTCGCGGCCGGCCTTGGGCATCGGCCGGCCGCCGAGCGCCGCGGCAGGCTGTACTGTACCCGCAATGGCGATCGAAGCGGTCCGGACCTCTTTGGGGCTGGTGAAAAAGCGGCCCGTACCGACTTATAATTAAACCATACCGTATCGTTTTGTTTCGGTCAATGACGCCACGCCATCCGCCTCGGGGAAAGTCCGCAAGCTCACGGAATTGTCAGCGGGCGGAGCGGCGCCGCGGCGTGAGTTTCGGGCCGCCCTGGACGCGGTCGGCAGGTCCCAGCGCGCCCGCCAGGAACAGCTTGATCGCCGCGCGCATGCGCTTCTCGGCGGACTTCATCTCAAGCGCCGTTCCGAACGTCGCCATGCGGTGGGTGTGGCCGACGACGACGTCGAGGAACACCTCGGCTGCGATGGTGGTGTCCTCGACATCGAGGGCGCCTTGCGCCACCAGATGGTCGAAGAAGCGCGCCGTGGTGGCGACGGCCTTGAGCCAGCCTTCCTCCTTGCCGAGCTTGGCGACGTCGGGAAAGTTGATGGCCTGCGCCGTCATCATGCGGCTGAAGGCGACGGCATCGGGGCCGCAGGTGAAGGTCAGCATCTCGCGCCCGATCTCGACCAGCCGCTGCTCGACCGGAATGTTCGAGGCGCTGGAGAGCTGCGTCTCCGCCGCCGCCGACAGCGGCGCAAGCCAACGCTCGATCTCGCGCCTCAGCACGGCCGCGAACAGGCCGCGCTTGTCGCCATAGCGGGAATAGACGGTGGGCTTGCTGACCCGCGCCGCTTCCGCGACCGCATCGAGCGAGGTCGCATCGAAGCCGCGGTCCAGGAACAGGCGGGTGGCGACCTCGATCAGCCGCTGATCGCGCTCGATCGCGGCGGTCTTGGTCGGCCGGCCGCCGCGCGATTTCGGCACCTCGCGCCGTGGCGCTGCCGGTCTTGCCTTGGTCGCAGTCAATCCCATGCCCAATGATTCCTGCGCGTTTCTGACGGTCGTCTTTGCTCTATAACGCGCAGCAACCGGGGCGTCATCGCGAATCTGGCCGAAATGGCCGGATCGTCAACGGTCTCGATAGGGCCTCGTTCCTTCGTGCCGGCCTACGGCAGCGTCGAGGTCCAGGCCTGGCCGGATGCAGCCTTCTCGTATCCGTACTGATACAGCGCCCGCATGTAGGCGGTATCGAACCCTTCCGACGGCGGGGCAGGATAGTCGCGCGCGATATAGGAGAGATGGAAGCCGAGGCGGTTGCGCTTGGCGAAATCGTAGGTCGAGAAGATGATCGAGCGGGTCTGCGATTGGGTGATCGCCGACAGGCTGCGTGAGGCGACGTCGATGGTGCCGTTGGACACCAGCTCGAAATTGCGTTCGATCTTCTTGTTGACGAGGATGTAGATGTCCATCTTCGCATTGCCCGGCAAACGGCCGCTCTGGAACAGCAGAGCTTCCGGCAGGGTCAGCACCGGCGCCGTCACGCCGCCGTCGACATGCATCTCCTGAAACTTGCGGCCCTGGCCTTCGGCATCGATCATGATGGGCGGAAACACCAGGGGAATGCTGGCGGAGGCCGCCATCACGTCGCGAAACAGCTTGAGCGCCTCGGGCGTTCCGACCGCGGCGATCTTGCCCATGTCCCAGATCGCGGTGCGCTGCGTGTCGAGGTCGGTCGTCACCACGAGCAGCTTGCGGCCCTTGGCGTGCTCGCGCGCGACCTGCGCCATGATCTCGGGCCCCACGTAGCGCGCGACGAGCTCGCGCAGCCTGGTGTTGCCGAACAGGCCGGATCCGAACAGCACGCGCATGATGCTGGGGTCGTTCAAGAGGCTCTCCGCGATGCCGCTGGTGTAGACCTCCTGCAGCGTGTCGTCATATTGCGGTCCGAGAAACGCAAACGGCGCGATCAGGCCGCCGGTGCTGACGCCCGAGACGACCGAGAAGGTGGGGCGGGTTCTCGCTGCGGTCCAGCCGTTGAGCACGCCGACGCCATAGGCGCCGTCAGCGCCGCCGCCGGAGAGGGCGAGATAGGTTCTCGTCGCGGTGCTGTAGTCCTTCTCGAAGTTGAACCTGGTGACCGGCTCGTCGGCGTAGCGCCTGAGCCCGTCGATATTCAGCACGCGCGAGACGCTGGCCTCAGTGGCCGTGTAGGGCGTGCGGGGCAGGGAGGTGCAGGCGCCGAGTGCCAGGCTGCAGATCAGGGCCACCAATCCGATCAGGCCTAGGCCAATCTGCCTGATCCGGTCGCGCGAGGAGGCGGATGCGTCGGTCGAACACGAAGGGTACGGCATTGTCGGTGGCTGGCGATCACGCATCTACCGCCGCCGGCAAGTTACGCCGCGGCATCTCGTCCAGCCCCCAAGGACAAAACTACACTGTATCGTTTTGTTTGACAAGTATGGGGAACACGGTCCGTGCGTTGGACGGTGTCCCAGTCTGAAGCACCAGCCGTGCTTTAGCGCCGCTTGGCGGGTTGATCGGCTTCCTCCGACACGCAATAAGCACCGCCATGAATCCCGACCATGACCTTCCCAATCACTTTGAGTTGCTTGCCACCGACGGGGCCGCACGCACCGGGCGGCTGACCACTCCGCATGGCGTGGTGCGCACCCCGGCCTTCATGCCGGTCGGCACCGCCGGTGCCATGAAGGGCATGCACTGGCGCGAGGTGCGCGATGCCGGCGCCGACATCGTGCTCGGCAACACCTACCATCTGATGCTGCGTCCGACCGCCGAGCGGATCGCAGCGCTCGGCGGCCTGCAGAGGTTCACCGGGTGGAACGGACCGATGCTGACGGATTCCGGCGGCTTCCAGGTGATGTCGCTGGCGGATTTGCGCAAGGTCAGCGAGCACGCCGTCACCTTCCGCTCGCATATCGATGGCGCCAAGGTCGAGCTGTCGCCGGAGCGCTCCATCGAGGTGCAGCGTTTGCTCGGCTCCGACATCGCCATGCAGATGGATGAATGCGTGCGGCTGCCCGCCGAGCGCGCCGACATCGAGCGCGCGATGCAATTGTCGCTGCGCTGGGCCGAGAGAAGCAAGCGCGCCTTCGAGACCGCCCCGGACGGCTACATGCTGTTCGGCATCGTGCAGGGCGGCGACGTGCCCGAGCTTCGTCATGCCAGCGCGAGAGGGCTGGTCGGGATCGGCTTCCATGGCTATGCGATCGGCGGGCTTGCCGTCGGCGAGCCGCAGGCGGTGATGCTGGCGATGATCGACGAGACCGCGCCGCTGCTGCCGAAGGAGCGGCCGCGCTATCTGATGGGCGTCGGCACGCCGGACGACATCCTCGAGGCGGTGAAGCGCGGCATCGACATGTTCGATTGCGTGATGCCGACGCGCAATGGCCGGCACGGCGTCGCCTTCACGCGCTACGGCCAGGTGAATTTGCGCAATGCGCGCCATGCCGACGATCCGCGCCCGCTCGATGAAGAGAGCTCATGGCCGTCGACGCGCAACTGCGCGCGCGCCTATCTCCATCATCTCGTCAAGGCGGGCGAGACGCTGGGGGCGATGCTGCTGTCCGAGATCAATGTCGCATACTACCAGTTCCTGATGCAGGGCATCAGGGACGCGATCGCACACGGAAATTTCGAGGAGTTCTATCAGCGCACGCGCACGGACTGGGCGAGGGGCGATATCGCCCCGCGCTAGATCAACGGTCCAAACTCAGTTGCACACGATCCGCCGCTTCACGGCATGCTTGGTCACGAAGCCGTAGCCGCAATTGTCGCAAGTCCAGAGATAGCTGATCATGTGGTCCGAGACGTAGGCAGATGCTTCAGCGGCGACCATGGAGTCGGCGCAGACGGGACAGGTCGGCAACTCACTGCAACGCGGATCACGCCTTAGCGTTACGGTCGACATCACTTCAGCAACTGCTGACATCGTGCTGACCTCCCTGCTTTGAGACCTAAGTCTAACATAAGCAGAATCAGTTGACGAGGTCGCAACACAAATGCGTTGGTTTTCTGCTAATTAGAGCTCACGTGATTTTGCGATGCAGCGTATTTAACATGTGCTGCATTGCCGCTTGCGTGTCGCCGCAAGCTGTCCGTAACTGCGCAAGGCCGCGACAGACGTGCAGATCGTCGCCTCAGGGAGTTCATCATGGACGCATCGTCCAACACGGGTGCAGCGCACCAACCCGGCCGTGGCCGGATCTACGACTCGATCGTCGATGCCTTCGGCAACACGCCCGTCGTGCGCTTGCGCCGGCTGCCCGGCATGCACGGCGTGAACGCGACCATTTTGGCAAAACTTGAATATTTCAATCCTGCCGCGAGCGTGAAGGACCGCATCGGTGCGGCCATGATCATCGCGATGGAGAAGGCGGGCATCGTCAAGCCCGACACCGTGCTGATCGAGCCGACCTCCGGCAATACCGGCATTGCGCTCGCCTTCGTGGCGGCCTCGCGCGGCTACCGGCTCAAGCTGGTGATGCCGGAATCGATGTCGATCGAGCGACGCAAGATGCTGGCCTTTCTCGGCGCCGAGCTGGTGCTGACGCCGGCGGCGCAAGGCATGAAGGGCGCGATCGCAGCGGCCGAGGAGCTCTTGAAGACGACGCCGAATTCGGTGATGCCGCAGCAGTTCAAGAACCTCGCCAATCCCGAGGTGCACCGCCGTACCACCGCGGAGGAGATCTGGAACGACACCGGCGGCAGCATCGACTTCTTCGTGGCCGGCGTCGGCACCGGCGGCACGGTCACCGGCGTCGGCCAGGTGCTCAAGCCGCGCAAGCCCGGCTTGCGTGTTGTCGCGGTCGAGCCGGAGGAGAGCCCGATTCTGTCGGGAGGACAGCATACCCCGCACAAGATCCAGGGCATCGGCGCCGGCTTCGTCCCCGACATCCTCGACCGCGCCGTGATCGACGAGATCGTGAAGATCAACTCGACCACGGCCATCGAGACCTCGCGCGCGCTGGCGCGGCATGAGGGCATTCCGGGCGGCATCTCCTCGGGCGCCGCGATCGCCGCCGCGCTCGAGATCGGCAAGCGGCCGGAAGCTGCAGGAAAAACCATCCTCGCCATCGTGCCGTCCTTCTCCGAGCGGTATCTTTCAACGGCTCTGTTTGAGGGGATCTGAGACATGGCAGATCAACCGAGGCGGCCGCGCACGCTTGGCGATGCCAGAACGGAAGCCGAGGCGGCGTTCAAGAAGGTGACTGCGAAGGTCGCCGCGCCGCCGCCCCAGCAAAACGCCGTTCCCGGCATCAAGGAGCAGGTCACGCTGCGGATCGACCAGGACGTGCTGGAGTTCTTCCAGGAGGGCGGTCCCGGCTGGCAGGACCGCATCAACGAGGCGCTGCGCAAGGCGGCGGGGAAATAGATAGGCTCCGACCCGGCATGCCGGACCAGCGGCGTCTCTCCGCGGACTGTGACATCCGCTTGGCGCGCATCCCTATCCTCGTCATTGCGAGGAGCTCTTGCGACGAAGCAATCCAGACTTGTTCCACGGAAAGATTCTGGATTGCTTCGCTGCGCTCGCAATGACGGAATATGCTGCAACACTGTCCATACCAACGAAAAAGCCCGGCGCGAGCCGGGCTTTCGTCTTCCGAGATCGGCGTCCGTCTCAGCGGCGGAACATGCCGCCCATCATGCCGCCGACGACGCCGCCGACGAAGGCCGCGCCGGCCGCATCGCCGGGATTGCTGCGTGGCTGGGGAGCCGGTGCGGGCGCGCTGCTCTGAGCCGGGGCGGTAGCGGCGCGGCGAGCAGCCTTCTGGCTGGTGTCGCTCGCGGTCGCGGGGGTAGCCACGATCTCCGAGAGCAGAGCTTTATGCTGAAGCTTGTTGAGGTAACCCGATGAGGGATAGCCGCGCGCCGTCTGCCAACGCTTGAGCACTGACCGGGTCTCGTCGTTGAATGTGCCGGTCTGGTTGGTGTCGAAGCCGAGCGCCGTGAGCCGACGCTGCACGTCGCGGCGCTTGTTCTTGTCGAGGCCGATCTGGTCCTCGGTGACTTGGGTGGCCTCGTCGGTGAAGGTCGCGGGATCGACGCCAGCGTTGAGCGTGCGGGTCGCGGTCGAGGGGCCGCTCTTGATCGCCGCAAGCCGTGCCAGCGCCAGCGCCTTGAACTGGCCGTTAGGGTAGGCGGTGAGGTAGGCGTTGAGCTCCTCGGGCTTGTTGGACTCCTTGACCGAGCGCCAATATTCCAGCTCTACGCCGTCCGAGCCTCCGGTCGCTGCCGGCATGATGCCGGTCGCGGTCGGGGCCGCGGCGGCAACCTGGGTGGTCGGGGCCTGATTGAGATAGACGGAGCCGGTCAGGTTGGTGTGGCCCCAGGGCAGCTGGCCCTTGCGCGTCTCCTCATTGACCTGAGCGCGCACCGACGTCATCGCCTGCTGGATCTCGACGCCGGGCTTGGTGATGTTGTCGATCAGCGCACGCGTGAACGGGCTGTTATTGCCCTCCTGGCCGTCGAGCGCGGTCTGGCCCGGGCCGGTGGCGAACGCGATCAGCGTGCCTTCGCCGGACTTCATCTCGGCGAGGCCGCTCTGGACGTTGACGCTGCGGGTCGCCGAATTCGACTTGATCTTGGCGGCGAACGGATTGTCGCGGCAGGCATCGAGGAAGACGAGCTTGACCTTGGCATCGCCCATAGTCTGCTCGAGCGTGAGGTCGATGTTGATGGCGGCGCCCAGCTTGACGTCCATCTCCGACTTGATGTCGGCGTCGACGGGCAGCAGGTAGTTGGTGCCGCTGACGGCGATGCCGTGACCGGCATAGTAGAACAGCGCGATGTCGGAGCCCTGCGCCTTGCGGCCGAAATCGAGCAGCTTCTCCGTCATCTGGTCGCGGCTGAGATTGGAGCCTTCGATCACCTCGAAGCCGACATTGCGCAGCGTCGAAGCCATCGCCTTGGCGTCGATCGGCGGGTTCGGCAATTGCGCGACGTTCTTGTAGGAGCCGTTGCCGACCACGAAGGCGACGCGGCGGTCAGCCTTGGCGGCACTGACCGACAGTGCCACGCACATCAGCGAAGCGAGGAGGGTGAGATAGCGCATTCTGAAATCCCCAGAATCGAATTGCAGGCAGCAACAAATTGGCAACGAACCTACACGAAGTGCCCGACTTCGCGCCACCAAAACGGCAGTCCGTTGCGGCAACCCGCTGCAGTGTGGCCGAATGTGCACGATGGAGTGTCGCTCCAGCGTGATCCAAATCACACGGCCACTTGGTTTTGTCGCGCGAGGCGGCGCGTGGTTCACCTTGCGCGGGCGGGAACCGGCGAAGCGGGCTTCAAATTAAGGAGATTGCCGAACAGGATCAGCGCGGCGCCGAGCACGGTCCAGGCATCGAGCCGCTCGGAATACAGCAGCCAGCCGGCGGTTGCGGTCAGTGGAACCCGCAGGAAGTCCATGGGAACCACGATCGTCGCGTCGGCGTAGCGCATCGCGCTGGCGAGGCAATAATGTGAGAACGTGCCGCAGACGGCGATCACGCCGACCCAGGCCCAGACATAGAGCGATGGCCAGGTCCAGACGAAAAGCGTCGGAACGAAGCCTGCGACGGACTGCACCACCAGCATCCAGAACAGGATCGAGAGCGCGCTTTCGGTGCGGGTCAGCGATTTGACCTGCGCCATCGAGACGCCGAATCCCATCGCCGCGCCGAGCGCGATGAGCTGGCCCGGATTGATCTCCCCGGCCACCGGTCGGACAATGACGATAACGCCGACGAGGCCGAGCACGATGGCGGCGATCTTCCACGGGGTCATCCGCTCGGACAGGAAGCTTGCCGCGAGGAGGGCCGTCCAGATCGGCATGGTGAACTCGATGGCCACCACTTGGCCGATCGGGATCAGCGTCAGTGCGAAGAACCAGCCGAGCTGCGCAATATAGTGCACCAAATTGCGGGCGACATGCTGCGGCAGGCGCGATGTCTTGAGCACCTTCAAGCCGCCGGCGCGGTAGATGATCGGTGAGAGCAACACGAACCCGGCCAGCGACCTCACTTCCATGATCTGAAAAACATTCAGCTCGCGCGTGGTCTCGCGCCCGGCCACCGCCATGACCAGCATCAGTGACAGCCAACCGGCCATCCACAGTGCAGCCATCATTTTCGACGGTGTGGTGCTCATTTGCGGCGGGTGGAATACGAAGGGGCGGCCGGTATCGGCGACATTGCCGCCGTTTGCAACGGCCAAATCTGCGGATGCAGCGATGCAGGGCGGCGTGTTAAGGCATCAGCCGAACAACAACGAGAAACATCGGGAGAGATTGCCCATGCGCATCCTGCAGCCGGCCGAGTGGAAAAAACCGCGGGGCTTTTCCCATGGCGTCGTGGTCGAGGGGCCGGGGCGGTGGGTGGTTCTGGCCGGACAAACCGGCGGCGACGAGGCGGGCAATTACGCGCCCGACATGGCGGCCCAGGTCGCGACTGCACTGAAGCGGATCGTCAAGCTGCTGGGCGAGGCCGGCGCCGGCCCCGAGCACATCGTCCGCCTGACCTGGTACCTGACCAGCCGCGCCGAGTACGAAGCGGCAGGTGCCGGCATCGGCGCGGCCTGGAAGGAAACGCTCGGGCGCAATTTTCCGCCCTCGACGCTGCTCTATATCGGAAGCCTCGTGGACGAGCGTGCCAAGGTCGAGATCGAGGTCACGGCGTTCGTGCCCGGCACATAAATTTCGACCCGGCGGGGTCGCCGGATCGATCGTCGCATCACCCGGCGTCTTACTTGGACATCGAGATGCTGGCCCCGCGGAACTGGCTGTCCGCGCGCATCGTGACGTTCTGCTTGTTGCCGGACGTCTTCAGAGAGATGTTGGCGTTGAAGCCGGCGGTGGAGGCCACCAGCTCGTAGTTTCCTCCGCCGCCGCGGCCCTGGAGCGAACCGGAGATGTTGCGGCTGGTCTCGGACCAGCTGCCTGCAATGGCGCCGCCTTCGGCCTTCACGTTGGCGCCGAGATTGAACTTGTAGGCATCGCTGGCGCAGGTCAGCGACATCTCCATGGTCGGTCCGATCGGGGCGTATTTGGCCCGGCAGCGGATCCGCTCGGTGGAGCCGTCATCCAACGTGACCGTACCAGCGCCGCTCCAGCTGCCCGCCAGCGGGGCGAACGGGCCGGACTGGGCCTTGCTTTGGGTATTGGCGATCCCTGCCGCAAACAAAACGGCGGCCGCGATCAGCAGCCGCCGGTTCCGGGCGCGAGCCTCAATTGACTTATTGGCGCGATGCTTCCCACCGCCCGCTGCACGGTATGCCTGCAGATGCTCCATTCCACTTCCCCGATCCGGCGTTGCCGCTGAGTTGACCGTTGGCATATGCACCATTGATCGAAACTTTCACAAGTCCCCCACTGCCGATGGTGCCGGAAACGTTAGCGCCGGGCGCTGTGATCTTGCCGTCGGCAACCGTCAGCATGGAGCTTGCGGTCGGCTCACACGAACCGCTCTTGGTCACGATGGTAACCTGCCAATTGCCGTCATAGGGATTCTGGGCGAAGGCGGGGGCGGCGAGGGTGCCGGCGAAAACTGAGGCGGCACAGAACACCGCAATGCGACCAAAACGCATGAATTCGTCCTTGAACGTGTCTGAGATACTGACGCTTATTCGGACGAAATGTGACGGAAATTTGTTGCGATGCCAAAACGAAAATTGTTCCTGTGGGAACAATGGTTTATTTGCCCTTTTGGCTTCGATTTCCGAAGTGGAATCAAAGGCCCCTCACGTTAAGGGTAAACGTCAGGGCGACTCGGGAAACCTGACTCAGGGAGCTTGGCCTAGGAGAGGCTCGGCGCGGAGGTCGCGAACTGCTCGTCCTGGGCTTTGGCGGGCAGCGCTTTGTGAACCTTGGCGTAGTCGATCACGTCGGCCAGCAGCTTGAGCCCGAGCGGCGCCAGCGCGCGCTCCCAAAGCTCCCGTGCGGTCTCGCCCTTCTTGACGAAGCACCAGTCTTGGGCGGCGATCGCACCGGCATCCATGCGGTCGGCGAGATGGTAGATCGTGCCGCCGGCGATCGGGTCGCCTTCCTTGATGGTCCATTCCACCGCGGCCTTGCCGCGGTG
This sequence comes from Bradyrhizobium sp. CCBAU 11357, assembly GCF_028128865.1. Lineage (NCBI taxonomy): Bacteria > Pseudomonadati > Pseudomonadota > Alphaproteobacteria > Hyphomicrobiales > Nitrobacteraceae > Bradyrhizobium > Bradyrhizobium sp. CCBAU 11357. Next base: position 176,968 of record NZ_LBJW01000106.1, read on the forward strand.
GCGCGGCAGCAGCGAGGGATGATAGCCGATCCCGCCGAACCTGGCGGCGGCGAGCGCATCCTTGCCGATCCTGGCATGGCTGTGTGCGGTGATGATCAGATCGGTGTCCGGCGCGATCTCGGAGGCGACCACCAGCTTGGGATTGGCTTGCACCTCCACCTCGATGCCCGCCGCCTTGGCCGCCGCGGCAAGGCGGTCGTCGGCGTCGGCCACCACGACCCGGACGACCGAGACGCTGTGCTCCCGGAGCATGTTCAGGGTGGTCACGCCGAAATGGCGGGACCCGACGAGGGTAATGCGCATGGGTGTCCGATCCGTCTCGCAACTGCGTACATCCCCCGATAACACGTCCGCACGCCCTGTCACCACCCGCGCAACGTTTGCGAGGGTTATCAACAATGCGCCAGGCGCCGGTTGCGTGAACTCTGGGATTGCGCGGTCGAGCTGTCCGGTGCTTCCATCCGGGCATGACACCGGCTCGGGAGCGAGCGCATGCGCAGCATCGGTTTTTTCGTCGTCGCGACACTGATGGCGGCCACTTCGGCCCAAGCTGGCGGGCCTTACCCGGCGGTCCCGCCCGAGACCGGGGTCGCGCCATCAATAGGGCCGGCCTGGGACGCCTACCGTTGCGCGCAGGGACCAGTGATCAACTTCTATCATGGCGCCTATTACGGCGAGGAGCCGCCGGCGCTCTATCGCGGCTACGCCTACCGGCCGTACTATCGTTACCGGGCCTATCGAAGATTGCCGCGCACCTATTTCTGCGTCATCGACGAGAGCACGTGACGGGTTCCTGTGTTTCGTTCTTAACAGAGATATCTCGGATTGGCTGATAGAGTGCGCCAACCGGGGCTGGCGACATTTCAACCCGCATCCGTTTTCGAACCCGGCTTTGGCCGCTGGCGTCACCGCCGGCGGCCTTTTCATGCCACGCATCACGAAATCATCGAACGGTAACACGATCTCAACCAGCTTGGCGTATCGACGAATCCGTCGCGGATTTGTATTGCGTACCGCGACACTGAAATCGTCCGCCGGCGTGGGCGCGCCGCCGGGCCGTTTCGCCGGGACAGATTTCATGCCGAACGCGATCGAGCAGATCGTCGACGCCTATGTGCGTCTGAAGAACCGTCGTGGACTCGACGAGCTGATGATGCACAGGCAGCGGCTCGCAGTCGATCTGAAGAGCCGGTCCGGCTATGATTTCAGCCTGCCGATCGGCCAGATCGACGAGGAGATCGCGATCATCGAGGCGGGGCTCAGCCGGCTCAAGGCGGAGAATTCCACGAGCTAGAAAGTCTGCATCGTGCACTGGATTCGGCGCTGACGCATTGTCGCAGCCCGAGCCCGGTTCATGCAGGGTTCAGGCCGGCCAAGTCTAATGGCCAAGTCGTTCGTGGGACGCGAACCTGAGAGGCTTGTCCCAGTGATTTGGAGGAATCGTCATGATCGAGCTTGCGCTGGCCGGCCTGCTTGCATTCGCAACCGTGCCTGCGGCATCGACGGTGCCCACGGTGGAGCAAGTTCAATTCAGAGGCGGTCCCGGCGGACAATGTCCGCGCGGCTATGATTTCAACCACTCGAACGGGCGCTGCTATCCCAACGAGCATCACGCGCCGGGTGTCTATACCCGCGATCCCGGGCCCCGTTACGGCGGCGAGCTCTGTCCGCGCGGCTACGATTACAATTACACGAACGGCCATTGCTATCCAAACGGGGCGCATGCGCCCGGTGCTTATGGCGCTCCCGAACACTACGGACGACGCGGCGAACTTTGCCCGCCCGGCTTCGATTACAACTATTCGCGCGGACAATGCTTCCCGAACAACGCTCACGCGCCTGGCTTGTACGGCCGATAATCCATCGCCAAGGGGGCGAGCTTAGTCGCGCCGGCCACCATCGATGACCGTGAACAGCGGCCGCGCCGGCGTCGGCTCGACCAATAGCTCCTCCACCAGTGCGGTCGCCGCATCGACATATTTGCGCGTGGGCTTGTCGAGAGGGCGCTTGGCCTCGTCGTCGAGCGCGACTTTTGCGGCCTCGACCAGCTTGCGCATGCGTGCCGCATGGTCGTCGCCCGCGGTCAACGTCGCGCGCGCCAGCGAGCGCAGCACGAACAGCTCGCCCTCGAGGCGAAGCAGACGGTCGTTGAGCCTGGTCAGGACGGCGTTGAGGTCGGCCATGGTGTCGGAAGCGGAGGGGTCCGTCCTGATCTAGCCGCGATCGGTGAACGGAGTCCAAACGGGGCCGGTGCAATTCGGCCGATCCAGCGTCACCGCGGGCGGCTTACCACTCGACGCCGGCCCAGCGCCTCCCGAACACGGGCGGCTTCGTCTTCACGGCCTGCCAGCCGAAGAAATGATGCTTGCCGGACCAGGCGTGCACGACGCCGTTGCAGATGCCGCATTTGAAGCTGCCGCTGTGGGCCTCACTATGCTCCTCTTTGGTCGCGGTGTAGTTCATGCCGCAACTCGCACAGGTGAATTCTTCGATCGTCCAGATGCTGTTGGCCATGGTCCGGAATGCGTTTCGGTGACTGCGAATGGAAGGTAGTCACCAGCGTTTGCAGCGGCGTAAACCGGCGCCGGGAAATCCGGTTAATGGGCGTTAGCCAAGGCGGGTTGGAGTGCGGCCGATGCGGTATCCAGCAGCCGGTCGTCTTGACGCCAGATGCGTTGCTGGCAATAACGGCTGAGCCCGCAACCGCGGAAGTTGCGTTCATGCCGCAAGGAAAGCTGTGCCCGTGAAAAGCCTCCGTCAGCTGCTGACGGGAGAGGACGTCATCCAGCTCGTGATCCGGCTCGGCCTGTTGGCCCTGCTGATCATCTGGACCTTCCTGATCATCCGCCCGTTCGTGCCGATCCTGGCCTGGAGCGGGGTGCTGGCGGTCGCGTTTTATCCGGCGTTCAGCTGGGTTGCCAAGATCCTGGGCGGCCGGCCCAAGACCGCAGCCGCGATCTTGACCCTGATCACGCTGGGCATTGTCATCGGTCCGGCAACCTGGCTCGGCATCAGCGCGGTGGACGGCGTGCGTGAGCTGGCACACCAGCTCGGCACCGGCGACCTCGTGCTCCAATCGGCCCCGGAGCAGCTCAAGTCCTGGCCGCTGGTCGGCCCCTGGCTCTACGAGCTCTGGGACCAGGCCTACAACAACGTTCGGGCGGTGGTGCGCGAGGTGGCGCCGTATCTCCAGCCGCTGGCCGGCCCGCTGCTCTCGCTCGCGGGCGATGCCGGCGTCGGCACGCTCCAGTTTCTCGTCTCGGTGTTCGTGGCGGGCTTCCTGTTTCCGCATGGGCCGCGCCTGGTCGCCGCCGGCCGCGGCTTCCTGTTTCGGATCGTGCCGGAGCAGAGCGAGCATTTCCTCTCGCTGGCCGGTGCGACCATCCGCGCCGTGGCGCAGGGCGTGATCGGCGTCGCGATCGTGCAGGCGCTGCTCGCCGGCATCGGCTTCAAGCTCGCCTCGGTGCCGAGCGCGGGCCTTCTTGCCTTCATCGTGCTGCTGCTCTCGATCGTGCAGATCGGTGCTTTCCTGGTGCTGCTGCCTGTCATCATCTGGATCTGGACCGCAAAGGACGTCACCACCGCGCTGCTGCTCACCGTGTTCTTCGTGCTGGTCGGCTTCATCGACACCATGCTGAAGCCGCTCGTCATGGGCCGTGGCCTGACCACCCCGACCATCGTGATCTTCGTCGGCGTCATCGGCGGCACGCTGGCCCACGGCATCGTCGGACTGTTCATCGGACCGATCATCCTGTCGGTGGCCTGGGAAATGATGATGGCCTGGATCAGGACCGAGGACCGGGCGGAGGCGGGGAAGGCTTGATCTCGCCCCGCCACCGCGGTGTCTACCGCCCATGCCGGATAGCTCGCGGCCTGTGATCAAGGCGCGCCGCTAACTTGTCTGTTCGACTAGACAAGTTACCATTGGGTCGATTCTGTTTTCGACTACGGCAGCAATGGCGAAGTCTTCCAAGCTGGTTGCCGCCAGGCGCGGCAAGGTATTGTTGGTCAGACGTCGGTCGGACGGCCTGTGGATGTTCCCGGGCGGCCGCAAACGCGCGCGCGAGTCGGAAAAGGACTGCCTGCGGCGGGAGATCAAGGAGGAGCTGCCCAAGCTGAAGCTCGGCAGGATCAGCCTCTGGAAGGAAGTGAAGACGAGGAACAAGCGCTCCGGCCGCAAGATGAGCGACGCGATCTTCATCGCCAAGTCCGCCAAGGGCAGGCTGGCGATCGGCGACAAGAAGGAGATCGACCGCGCCGCTTGGCAGAAGCCCCGCGGCATCCGCCTGACGGCGACCTCGCGCTACATCCGCGACCGCCTGTTTCCCCGCAAGCGGCGGCGAAGCTGAGCTGCTAGTCCTCGCGCGTCGCCGATCGCGTCCGTCCGGCGAATCTCCGCGACTGCGCCACCTGCGGCTCGGGGGCCGTCAGCTTCGCGGCCTGGAGTTCCCGCATCTCCTTGCGGACCTGGCGCGCACTGCGCATCGCCCGCTTGATGAAGGGATGTTGAGAATCCTCGGCGAAGAACAGCACGACTTCGCAGCTCGGACATTGCCTGGAATAGCCGTCCTGCAACCGCCCGGCGCGATCGCGAAACACGTTCTTGCACCGCGTGCACTGAATCTGGACTGAACTCATGCGCGGATGACAATCACTTTGAAGATGGATCGTCAGCTGATCCGAAATGTCTGAAGAAAGCTTGAATGCAGCCAGTGGCTATTGCTTGGCCGCCATCGTCTCCAGGCAATGGTTGAGAAAGGCGGTGCGATCCCTCGGCAGCACCTTCTCGAGATCGGCCTTCAGCGCGCATTCGCGCTGGCGCAACTGCTCGGCACGACGATTCTCGGCCGCCTCGCGATATTCGGGCGCGACCTTGTTGGGATCGACCAGCGGCTGCGCGTGGGCGGGGACCGTCGCGAGCAGCGCGACGGCACTGATGAAAATGAATGGTTTCAAATGAGCCTCCGTCAAAGCGGGCATCCTAGCGCGCGGCGGGCGCGCGCTCAAACGGGACCATGCGGTAGCCCGTTCCGGCCAGGTCGGTGTGGTCCGATCGGCCAGTCTTGGAACCTCATCGGCGTGTGAACCAGTTCACAAGCGTGGGGCGAAACCGCTGCTATGAAGACGTCATTGTTTAACCGATTCATTTTGAACGAACGCCCCAGCGTGGCTCCAAGCGCTGGGGCTTTTTCGTGCCTCCATTCTCGCGACCAGGGCCAGATCGTCGGGATCGCGCCGCCGCCTCGAACGTTGCCGGGGAGGGGTGCGTTCGCAGGGCAAATCCCATATGCATGGCGGCGAGCTGCCGATTCGAGGATCAAGGCGGCTCGCGTTCAGTTTGCGGCGATTCAAGAGCAGAAGCGGGATCAAGTGAGGCTTTCCAAGAAGGCAGGCGTGACCAAGAAGCCGCCGAAGAAGAGCAAAGGATCGCAGCGCGCCACGATCTCGTCTTCGTCGCCTCTCGGCATGATGGCCCTTCATCTGCTTGCGCAATGGAAGCAGTCCGGACGCAGCGGCATCGTGTTTCTCGCCGAGAGCGAGAACAGGGCCGAGCGGCTCGGCAGCGTCATTCACGCGCTCGAGCCCTCCTGCGAGGTGCTGGTGTTTCCACGCCTCAACACCTTGCCGTTCGATCAGCTGGAGCCGTCGCATGAGCTTGCGGGGCGCAGAGCCTCCGTTCTGAGGCGTCTTGCGAAATCCAAGAAGCCGGTGTTTCTCATATCGACGGCGGAAGCGGTGATGGAGCGCATGCCGCCGCCGGCCAGCCTGTCGCGCCTGAGCCTGAGCTTGAAAGTGGGCGGTACGTTCTCCGAGCACGACCTCGAGTCCCGCCTCGAATCCCTCGGTTACGATCTCGACGATGAGCCGGACTACCCGGGCGGGGCGCTGTTCCACGGCCAGACCTTCGAGATATTTCCCGCTGGCGCGCTGGGGCCGTTCCGGATCGAGCATTCGCAGCACACGATCAAACGGATCGTGGCGTTCGATCCGCATGAGCACAGGATCATCTTCGAGACCAGGGAGCTGCTCGTCGATCCCATGTCGGAGCGGCTCGGCCTTGCCGGCAAGGGCGGCAAGCGCGCGAGCCTGTTCGATTATTGCGCGGGCGCCAAATGGATCGCCGATGCAAGCGTCCCCTCGCACGCCGACGGATGGCTCGACACGATCGAGGAGGCTGCGCCCCGCAGCGAGCGGCAGCGCGAATATCTCGGGCGGAGCGATTGGAAACGGCTCTCCAAGGTCATGAAGGTGCTGCCGCGGACGGCGCCGTTCCAGGCCATCCCGGAGTTTTCGAAGCTGACATCCTCCCGGAAGGCGTTGCGCGGCTTCGTCGAGGAGACGCGCCGGGCCGGGTCGCGGCTGATCCTGATCGCCGCGCACGAGGACGATCTGCGCGTGATGGAGCGGATGAGCGGCGTCAAGGCGGAGCGCTGTGAAGACTGGGAGGAGGCGGCGCGCGGGCGGGGCGGCGAGGCGGCGCTGCTCGCCGATCTCGATGCCGGCTTCGTCGTGCCGGGGAAGAAGCCTCTGGTCGTGGTGACGGCGTCCGACGTGCTCGGCAGCCGCGCGCATCATCCGCAGCCGATGGCGCGCGCCTGGAGCGCGGCCTTCGACCATGCCGATGCGCCGGAGCAGGGCACGGTGGTCGTTCATCTCCAGCGCGGCCTCGCCGTGCTCGACGGCCTGCAGACGGTCAACACCGGCGGCGGTGCCATGCGCGAAATGATCCGGCTGAAGTTCTCCGGCGACAATGCGGTGCTGGTGCCGCCGCCCGATCTCGCCTTGATGTGGCCCTACGCGGCCGAGCTCGGCAGGCTTTCGCTCGACAAGGCGGACGGCAGCACATGGTGGGCGCGCCGCAGCGAGGCCGAGCGCGAGATCCAGATCGCGGGCAAGGCGCTCGCCAAGCACATCAGCCAGCGTCGCCGGAGGCGCGGCGAAAAGCTGGTGCCGCCGGGATCGGCCTACGAGAAGTTCGTCGCGCGTTTTCCTTACTTCACGACCATCGACCAGGCCCAGGCGATCCGGGACGTGCTGGACGATCTCGCGTCCGGCCATCCGATGGACCGGGTGATCTGCGGCGACGTCGGCTTCGGCAAGACCGAGGTCGCGCTGCGCGCCGCGGCCGCCGTGGTGCTGTCGGGCAAGCAGGTGGCGGTCGCGGTGCCGACGACGGTGCTGGCCCGCCAGCACGTCGCAACGTTCCAGAAGCGCTTTGCGCCGTTCGGCATCGAGGTCGGCAACCTGTCGCGCGCGACCTCGGGCGCGGCGCTGCGGGAGACCAAGGAGGGCCTGCGCAGCGGCCGGATCAAGGTCGTGATCGGCACGCAGGCGCTCACCGGCAAGGACGTCAGGTTCGACGATCTCGGCCTCGTCATCGTCGACGAGGAGCAGCATTTTGGCGCAGCGGAGAAGGCCAAGCTCGCAGGGCTCGCCAAGAACGTCCACGTGCTGATGATGAGCGCGACGCCGATCCCGCGGACGCTGGCCGCCGGTCTTGCCGGCTTCCGCGATCTCAGCGTGATCGCCTCGCCTCCGGTGCACCGGCTTCCGGTGGCGACCCGGATCGCGCCGCTGTCGGATGCGGCCATCGCCTCGGCGCTGCTGCGCGAGCAACGCCGCCACGGCCAGAGCTTCCTGATCTGCCCGCGCATCCAGGATCTCGACCCCATGCTGGCGCGGGTGCGGGCCGTCGCACCGGACCTTCGCATCGTCTGCCTGCATGGCAGGCTGGCGGCCGACGAGATCGACGACCGCATGATGAGCTTCGTCGAAGGCCATGCCGACGTCCTGCTCGCGACCAACATCGTCGAGAGCGGCCTCGACATTCCCCGCGCCAACACCATCGTGGTGTGCTGGCCGGAAAAGTTCGGCCTTGCCCAGCTGCACCAGCTGCGCGGACGCGTCGGCCGCGGCGGCATCCGCGCCTTCGCGCATCTGTTGACCGAGACGGAGTCCGGACAATCCGAGAAGCGCCTCGCCGTGCTCGAGGAGTTCAGCCGGCCGGGCGCGGGCTTTGCCATCAGCGAGCGCGACCTCGATCTGCGAGGCGCGGGCGACCTGTTCTCTGAACAGCAATCCGGCCACGTCCAGGTGTTCGGGCCGGTGCTCTACAGCCACCTCCTGAAAATGGCTTCGGAGAAGACCGACGAGCAGCAGGCTGCACTGTGGGTGCCCGACCTCAACCTGCCGGTCGGGGACATGCTGCCCGAGAGCTATGTGCAGTCCGAGCCGGTGCGGCTCGAGCTCTATGCCCGCGCCGCACGATGCAACGACGAGGACGATCTCGACGACCTCGAGGAGGAGACCTCCCGCCGCTTCGGACCTTTGCCGAAAGTGGCTCGCGACTTCTTCGCCGCGGCCAAGCTCAGGATCGAATGCAAACGACGCGGCATCATCCGCCTCGACGTCGGCTCAGAAGCTGCGGCCGCGACGTTCCTGCCAGGACGCTTGCGGAAGTCGCGGGGCAAGTCACTGCAGCGGGATGGCGATCGCGTCGTTTATCACGCCAAAACGCAGGACGCGCCGTTCGAGCGGGTGGAGGAGCTGTTCGAGCTGCTGGATGAGGGGTGAGGGGCTCGCGCGTTCGTCAGCGCGGACGGCTGCGAATGCGTAGCGGAAGCCCTGTTCCACCATTATAGTTAATTTGGGCGTGGCGCAGGAGATTGTCCGATGTCACATGCCATTCCTCCGGTCATCGTCGCGATTGTCGCAAGCTCATGTCTGTTGGCTCTGGCGCAAGCGGGCGGCGCAAATGCCGGGCCCGCAGGAGCGGGCATGGGAACGGGACCAGGTAGCGGTGGCGGCTCGGCACCTTCTGGAATGGGGACGAGTGCGGGCAATGCCGGTCCCTCAGCACCCCCGGGCATGGGGACGAAGGACAGCGCGCCCGGAGATCTGGGCTCCAACAGCGAGCCGACCAATCCGAACGTTCAGCCGGCCACCCCCGCGAGGTCGCGGGCGGCAGCTCAGGCCGCGAGAAATGCCGGGGCTGGTCACGCTCAAAATGGCCTGCCGATCGGCGCGATCGGGAGCGGCACGAGCAATGAGGATCAAAAGACCACTGGTTCGGCGTTGTCCCAAAGCAGATTCCGGCCGGCAACACAGGCTCAAGGAAGCGCCAATGCAGTTGGTCTGTCAGGGCGAGGCTCGAGCCTTTCGGACCAGGTCAATCGGCCGCGAGCCGCACGGGCTGGAGACAAGGTGCTGGATGCCAAGGCCAAGGTCGAGCGACGAACGACCGTGTCGCCCAAACGCGTTACGAGCCCGAAAGGGCCAGGTTTGTAATCTGCGAGCGAAGGGCGAGCAGACAGGCTGGGCGCACCGCGCCCGATCACAAGCCCGGTGCGCGAAGCGCCGTTCGGCGGATGGAGGAGCTGTTCGGAGGGCTGGACGAGGCGGAGAGCGCATCAAAATGCGAAAACAACCCCATGCACAGTAGCTAAGTGCTTCTACCATAAGGCTCGGCTCTGCATCGGCGGAACGCGACCAGTGGGGCGGGTCGGCCGGGGTCGTGATCGGGTACTGCTGCTCTACGTCAGGCCGCGTGTCTCGACGACGTGCCCTCCGTTTGACCCGTCGGGCAAAACAGCGGTATTACGCTAACTTCGGAAAATCCGTTATGCGATCTGGCCGCCGCGTTGCTCCTGCTCGATGGCGATGGCCGTGGTCGTACGGGCACCGTGCACAGATCCGTAATCGGCCGGGGCGCCGGGCCGTCTGCCGGCCGGGCCGCTAACGTGGAATTAATCCGAAAAGCTCACAATTTTAGACAGTTGTGTCGATGGGTGCTGCGTAAGGGAGGCGTCGCGAGGACGTTCCGGCGGCGGCTTCCTGTCGCTCGCTCATTGAGGTCAATAACGTGACCACGTCCTTCGAAACGCCAAGCTTCGCCGAAGAGCTCGACGCCGTCGCCCTTGCAGCCGCAGCAGGCGCGCATGAACAAGCAGGCCCGGAAGCGCCAACGCCGCCGATCAGGCCCCGCCGCAAAACAGTCCTGCCGCTGGCGGTATGTGCCCTGGCCATCAACGGCGCGGCGGCCATCTATACGTCGCCCTCCGGCCTGCCGTCACTGAATGTTGCGGGCCTCGCTGAACTGCTGCCGCGGCAGGAGGCGCCGGCGCCGAAGCCGGATCCGGTCGTTGCCGTCTTGAGAGAGATCCAGTCGGCGCAGCGGCAGCACACGGCTTCGCTGCAGGAGAACAACCAGGCCCTGCAGCAGAATGCGGCCTTGTTGCAGCAGGATTCACTGGTGCTGCTGTCGCTGCGGCAGAGCATCACGGACGAGCGGGTCGACGTGAAGAAGATCTCGTCGCAGCTGTCGACGCTGATCGCCAAGGTCGACTCCCTGCAGAATGTGATGATGTCGGACGTCACGTCGTCCATTCGACGAGCGAATGCGCGCTACGGACTCTCCGCCGCGATGCGCAAGCGGATGGTGCGGGAGCCGAAGCCTCTGGGGCCGGTGTCGATCGGAGGGGCGCCGTTGAGCGTGCCGGCTGCGGTGGCGGCTCCGGAGAGCTGAGGACTGGTCGCGCTAGGCGGCATGCTCCTCGAACGAGGTGTAGACCAGGCCTGTGGGATCGACGACCTGAACGTCCCAGCACCCGTCCTCGACCAACTCCCTGGCCTTCTTGAGCGCGGCGGCAAGTGACGACCGCTTGAGACTGACGACGCCCGCCGTGTCGAAACCGTTGATTTCAAACATGCCGTTCCTCCGGTTTTGGGAAGCGTACACGTTTCCGGCGGGTTGTCAGCGGGTTTTGTGAGGCTAGTGAAGGCTGGGCGAGGGCTAGCTAGCTCAGAACGTCTTGCCGTACTGGCAGGGCGCAGCTTCCCGCAGATGCGTTTTTCATGGGAACTAACCGGCCGCCGTCGCAAATGTGAAGGGACGGGGATAATCGGGCGATGGTCTCCCTCGGCAGCTTCAATCCAACACGCGATTGCATCCTGCACGTTCTGCACCGCTTCGAATTCGGTGGCACCGTCGGACATGCAGCCGGGAAGGTCGGGCACGGTCGCAACAATGCCGCCGCCGTCTTCCTCCGACAGCGGCTCGATGATGATCTTGTAGTGCGGACGCTCACCCATCTGGTCTCAATCTCGCAGAAACGCCCAGCAGTCACGAGCGATGGGTTTCGCAAAGGGCTCAACCCATCCCACGTGCTGAGGCCGCGGTCATGAAAGCCGCTTGCTCACCCTGGACGTTGCATCTAGCGATGACTGCAATTCTTCGGTAAATTCGGGTCGACTTTGGGAGCGATTATGGGGCGGCTACGTGATCGGGTTCGTTGGCCATGGGTCGTTGCCGGCGTTGTCCCCATGCTTTTCGTGCTCTTTTTCATAGCGTTGGGCGCATTTGCGGACCCGCAACACGACGACTTCTGTTTCTCATACCGATATGTTGAAGAGGGGCTGTACGTTTCGCTGATGCGATTATACGGGGAGTTGGGCGGACGCGTCCTCCCCTATGTTCTCATCGAAGTGCCCGCGATCATCGCGCAGGCGACGGGCGCAAGCCTCCTTTTTGCATACTCCATGACAATGATGACAGGCGTGATCCTGTTCGTCATCGGCTGCATGATCGCCATTTGGCGCGCGTGGCCGCGACTTCGCGGGTTGCCCTCGCTATTTCTCGGCATCGCCTTCGCTGCCGCAATCATCGGTGCTTCGCCGAGTGTAAGCGAGCTGCTCTACTGGCTTCCGGGGGTCGCGTGTTACGTGCCACCCGCGATCATCTGCGTCCTGATCCTCGGGGAATGCGTTCGCGCACTGGACAACGAGACCGATTTTTCGGCGACTGCGACCATCTGGATGGCTGTCGGGGCCTTCATTGCGGGATTGTGCAACGAATTTACGACCCCGTGGATCGTCGCCATTCTCATCGGCTCCGCGTTCGCGCGTCGCATGTTGGAGCGGAGAATGCAGATCGGTTGCCATCTGCTCATCGCTGTCGCCGCCTTGGCAGGTTGGACAATTGTCGTGACGGCAAGCGGCAATGGCTCCCGCATGTCGCAGATGACAAATGCCGGCCTGTTCGGCCATTCGCTGCTCGAGGCGTTCCGCTTTGGTCTTGCGCAGCTGGGCCGATTCCTGCGCGACCCCGGGGTGATCGCCTGGCTGGTTGCCGTCGGCGCATTGACGCTTGCTGCCCCCCTACCGGACCGGCCCGATCATCCCCGCGCGCGGCTGCTGGCGCCCGGCCTGATGATCCTCTGCCTTGGGTGCTGCTATTTCGAGTATTTTGTTCACTACTACTCGACAGGTATTCGCCTGGTCGAGCGAGCGCAAAATCAGGCGCTGATTCTGCTGCTCTTCGGTTCGGGACTGAGCGTTTCACTGCTGGTCCGGACCTATCGCCAAGAGCTCGAGCAATTGCTTTCCAAGAGGGGCATGCTTCTACCGCTCAATTCGACGGCGTTACCGCTTACCCTGGCCGTCGTCATGGCGGCCTCACTCCTGCTCGGCAAGACGGGCCGTCTGGTGTATGCCGAGGCATCGAGCCTCTATCCCTACTGGCGTGAGACGGTCGCGCGCCACAAACGCCTCTCCACGACACCTGACTCGGTCGTGATCGTGGCTCAGCACAGATGGAAACCGACCCTCTTGCTGATAGCCGACGTGATGGTGAACAAGGGATGCGTCGCCAGATATTTTGGGAAGACCGATTTTATCGTCGTTGAAGCACCCTCGGAATGAGGGCTGCCACGGCGACGGTTTGGATTTGTGGCTCTGCAGCAGCCTAAAGCGCGATGAGGTTTGGATGGCTCCCTAGATGCGGGAGCTGAAGTCTCTGGGGCCGGTTTCGGTCGGAGGGGCGCCGTTGAGCATGCCGGCCGTGGTGGCGGTGCCGGAAAGCTGAAGGCACGTCAAGCAAAGCAGTTGGGAGGTAGCGCGGTAACTTGATCCGAAGTTCACGCTGACGGGCTTATAGCGCCGAGTTGGAAGCGCGCAGACAGGTAACAACGGTGAGCGCGATTGGATTGGTGGACTGTCGTCGCAATCGAAGTTTCAGTTGCTGGGCCTTGGCCTCCAGCCGTATTCCTGATGCGAAATCGTGGCGGTGATGTCGGCCTCTTTGTCTGCCGAGAGGCGCCAGGCTGCCACTCCGAAGCACAACGTCAAGATCAGGGCCGTCGCAAGCAGAAGCATCGAGACGAAATGGCTCACGCGCGTCACCAGCGGTTGGGAACTACGAGAGAGCGAACACGAGTTGCCGATTCGGAAAATACAGACGCGCTGACCTAAACGACCGATTTCCACATCCAATCACACAGGACCAAAGGCGCTCACGATCCCGATCGTGATCGGGACCAGCGCGACGATTGTCCATAAAGCGGGCGAACTGGAAGATAGACCGGCGAAAAAGATCAAGAGACCGAAGCCCACGAGGGCCGCCGAGATGCCATAGGCGAGTGCTTTTTCCATCGTTCGATCCACGAGGAAACGGGATGGATTGCGCTTGTAGGACTCCCCGCCGGTCGAAACGTTCCTATGCTCAGCTGGATCAGCGGTGCATCGGCAACGTTTGGAGCTTAGCTCAGCATGCCGACTGCAACTGCAGCTCCGAAGGCTGGAGACACCAAATCACTTGGCCAAAAATCACTCGGCCATAAATCACTTGGCCATAAATCACTTGGCCATGACTGCGCCAGTCTGGCACGGGATCAGCGGCGCGCGCCTCTAAGGTGAAGACGGGTTAGTCCCGGTCTTCCGCTCAAGCAGCGCCATTTCAAGCTGGTCAGCAAGGACCGTGAGGTGGCGCGCAAGCCGGTCGAACGCTTCGCGCTTGGCTGGATCGGTAGCCAAGTCGCGGATCAGGGCGCATTCGGCCGCATCTTTGCGGAGTTTCTCGATCTGCGCCAGATAATCCTTCATCGGCAATGCTCCGTTCTGCGCAAACGGAACGTACAGCCAATGTTCGAAAGCGAACAGACGTGATTGCCAAGCTTTCCTAGTCTTCGGTGGCTTTGGCCTTCCCCAAAAAGGTCAAGCACCTCCAGCGGCCCCGGCCTCCACACCCCAAAAGCCCCCACGGTCGGGGCCGTCATTGGGCGCTACGCCCGATCTACGATCCCACGCGCAAAGCCCGCGTCTCCAAGCGATCGCGGATGACGTTGAGCAAATTCGCATCGCGCGACCTGCGACAACCGCGCAACATTTTCCACTGGAACCGGCTGCTCGCGAGTGCATTTCTCGATTGCATGGTTTTCCCTGTTATCTCGGTCGGCTCGGGGTGACGGAGGGGGGCGTACAATGAGCACTTACGATCGCACCGCTGTTCTGAAACAGCGTTTCGACGAGCTTGCTTCTGGGCTTTCCGAATTGGAAGATCTGCGCTCGCGCGTATTCGCGGCCGAGCAAAAGCAAGAGAGGCAAACTCCCGAGGGCAAGCCACCCCGGACAATTCGCAAGAGTGCCAAACCTAAATCGCGATCAGCAGAAACCGATCGACCGAAGAGGCGCTAGGCGCGGCCCGCCGGTTCACGCTTCAAGAACAAGGGCCGCTGCTCTGGAACAGCGGCCCTACCGGGCTACAATAGATCCGAGATAAAACTTGCCAGCTCCGGTAACGACAGGATTCGTCCTGGAGGATGTTCCTGCATCAACAAATGTGAATCCAAAGGAACGGCCCCGAGCGCCGCGGGGCTGGCTGCGGACACACCGGGGCCGCCCGACGCACCATTCAGTTTGGCACGCCGGGGGATATCGTCTGCTCAAACATTCGAGCGGGGTGTCTCAAAAGATACCGACCAGAAATTAAATTTCCTAGGGGTGCAGAACCAGCCCCAACCCGCCTCGAATGCGAACCGGGATGAATCTAAGAGGGCCTCAGGTGCGGCAACGCGAACGACGGCCGGTGAACACGTTCGATTGCGGCTGACGAAAAAGGAGACCGCAACCATTGGGACCGCCGGTTCACGCTGGCGGGCCACTGTCATTCGTCGCAGGTGGCCTCTCGACGCGCGAGGGCATCAGCAGACGTAGCAATTGTTCAGCTCGCTCCTTGGTCAGATTGGTTGCCATGTCGGTCCCGATCAGTGCTGGGCCCTTGCGTTCTCGATCGTAGACCATCCAACCTTTGCCTCCCATTCGAATGAAAAATCGGCTTTGCGACGGAACCTCGTCAGTCAATGAAGCATGCTCCCGGTTTGCCCAGCACTCACAGGGAGCGGCATTCATCTTTGTAGCTTCAATCGCATATGTGAATCGTTTCGGGAAAAAGTAGCACCGTCTCTTTCTTGGCGCTAACCTTGCGCGATGCGTGAGTCGGGGGATTCATGGATCGGAAGCCCATTGAGAGCATGAGTCTCGAAGAGCTGTGGCGACTGCACACCCTGGTCAATGATGTTCTGGCGGAGAGGCTTGCGGCGAAGAAGCAAGAGCTAGAACGACGACTGCAGCTCCTTAACCGAGAAGGCAAAGCTCCCCATTGAGGCCGTCGCAATCGGCTCGCCGGTTCACGCTGGCGGCTAGCCGCTCGGGAGAACCGTCACTGCCGGCGCGAACCGTTCTGAGAATGTTGCGGCCTTTGCATCCCGTGCTGCGGAAAGGGCGGCCGAGATAAACGTGGAACATCCGATGGTGGCCAGCGCGAGGAGTGCCGCACCGATAATCAGGCTACGCATTCCACTCTCCCTTCAACGGGCGTTACAATCACAGCATCGGATTGCATTGTTTCAGTTTCGCTTCGTTGGGCTCCTAAAATGGCTTCGTACACGCGGCCGTGAATGCGCTGAACCAGAAGCCAGTAGACCAGCACACGGCGCAATCCCACCTCGCGCTACTTGCTGTCGTGGCTGTGAAGAAGTGCCGTCACGACGACGCCCTTCTTCATTTGATTGCGAACGGCGTCGCTTCACAATTGCGGCTAAGTTTGGTGAGCGCGCTGGGGCTCGAACCCAGGACCCCGTGATTAAAAGTCACGTGCTCTACCGGCTGAGCTACGCGCTCCCATGGCCGCTGATGGCTAAGATAAGAGATCGCCATCGTGTTCGGACATTCGAGAGGCATGTCTTGCCGCTTCGCTGAAAATCGCGTTGCGGGGAAAACCGGTTGTTTCCGGATCATGCCTTCGGCACGGGCTGTGTAGGGGGAGTGGCAGCGGAGGTCAATAGTGCGGGTGGCTGCCGAAGATCGCGGCAGGAGCTGGGATTTGCTTGGGTTATCCGTCGCTTAGGCCAAAATTCTCACCTCAATTGGCGGCCGGTCATCCACGCCGAAGACCACGTGACTTCCAAGCACGAGGTCCGAAGACCGGCGTGGAGCCGGATCAGTTCGTCTCCCGCCGCACCTCGCTCGGCACAGGCTGCGGCGTGCCGGTCGGGTGGGGCAGCGCGACCGGGCGCAGGCCGATCAGCTCGGCGGTGCGGATCGCGCTATCGCGCCAGAACTGGAACGAGTTGATGCGGCTGAGCTCGAGGATGGCGATCGCGACGGCGGCCAGGAACGGAAGGCTCTGCAGCACCAGGACGCCGGCGAAGATGTAGATCTCGGTGATCTGGCGGAAGCTGTTGGAGGCGACCAGGACGCCGGCGCCAACGATGAGCAGGATGCCGATCACGGCCTCCCAGAACGCCTGGAACTCGATCGACATCCTGCTAAGGCCGCCCTTGGAGGTGCGGGCGAAGGCGATGTGCTCGGTGATCAGGCCCTGCGCCACCGCGCGCGACACCGTCCATTGCACGCTCATCGCCGCGATCATGGCACCCAGCATCTGGCCGGGCTGGATGGCGACGCGGGCGCGGTACATCGACAGGAAGTGCACCAGCGAGACGACGAAGGCGCCGATGATCGGCAGCGTCAGGATCTTGTCGGGGATGGCGATGTCGGCGAAGGCGACGATCGGCACCCAGACGAGGTTGAGCAGCGCCACGACCACGCCGAGGCTTTCGGCGCCCAGCCAGTTCAGCCAACCCAGGCCATATTCGCGCTTCTGGTCGGGCGTCAGCCGGCTCGCACCCGGCAGGAAGCGGCGCCAGTGCTTCTTGACGATCTGCAGGCCGCCATACGCCCAGCGGTGCCGCTGCTTCTTGAAGGCCTCGTAGGTGTCGGGCAAGAGGCCCGCGCCGTAGCGCGTGTTGGTGTAGTGGGTGGTCCAGCCGAGCTCCTGGATCGCAAGGCCGAGATCGCTATCCTCGCAGATGGTGTCGCTCGACCAGCCGCCGGCCATGTCCATCGCGGCGCGGCGGATCAGGCACATCGTGCCGTGCACGATGACGGCGTTGAGCTCGTTGCGCTGGACCATGCCGATGTCGAAGAAGCCGGCATATTCGCCGTTCATGATGTAGTGCATGATCGACAGATCGCCGTCGCGATGCTCCTGCGGTGCCTGCACCAGGCCGACGCGCGGGTCGGCGAAAGCGGGCACGAGGTCCTTCAGCCAGTCGGGCTCGACGACGTAATCGGCATCGAGGATGCCGATGATCTCGGCATCGGCCGCGGTGCGGTCCATCGCGATGCGCAGCGCGCCGGCCTTGAAGCCTTGCACCTTCTCGGCGTTGATGAACTTGAAGCGTTCACCGAGCGCGCGGCAATGGTCCTGGATCGGCTGCCAGAAGGCGGGGTCCGGCGTGTTGTTGATGATGACCACGCATTCGTAGTTGGGATAGTTCAGCCGCGACAGCGCATCCAGCGTCTGCTTCAGCATCTCGACCGGCTCGAAATAAGCGGGGATGTGGATCGAGACCTTCGGGCAGTAATTCTCGGGCACGTTCTCGACCGGCTTGTCCTTCGTAATCAGCCGCTGCGGCGGCCGGCCGAAGGCGACCGCGGCGATCTCGTCGATGCGCGCCATCGCGATGAGGACGAGCGGAACAAGGAGGATCATGCCGAGCGTCAGCGCGAAGGCCGAGCCGAAGATGAAGTAGTGGCTGTTCCAGAACGCGAACACGGTCGCGGCCCAGGCGCCGACGCCATTGGCGGTCGCCGACAGCAGGAAGGCCTGCCTGGCGGTCGCTTTCTCGATCCGCAGGATCGGCAGCGATAGCAGCACGCCGACCAACAGCGCGATGCCCATCAGCTTCCAGTAGTCGGGATTCTCCACCGGGCCGGTCCAGGCGAATTTCGGCTCGCGGCTGGCATTGAGGACGCCCCAATACGGACCGACGCCGCCTTCGAAGAATTTCCAGGGCTGATCGATGGCTTCGACGATGTTGTATTCCATGCCGATGGCTTCGGCGCGGCTGACGAAGTTGCGCAGCACCAGTGCCTGCTGGAACGGGCCGGGATCGGCGTTGCGCAAGTTGTAGCCCTGGCTCGGCCAGCCGAACTCGGCGATCACGATGCGCTTGCCGGGGAACAGGTTGCGCAGCAGGTTGTAGCGGTCGACGGCCTGGTCCACCGCCTGGTCCGAGCGGAAGTTTTCCCAGTAGGGCAGCACGTGCGCGGCGATGAAATCGACACTGGAGGCGAGCTCGGGATTGTCGCGCCAGATGTTCCAGATCTCGCCGGTGGTGACGGGCACGCGGACCGAGCCCTTCACCTTCTTGATCATGTCGATGAGGTCTTCGACCTTCTGCTCGCCGCGGTAGATCACCTCGTTGCCGACGACGACGCCGACGACGTTGCTGTTCTTGCGGGCGAGCTCGATGGCGGCCTTGATCTCGCGCTCGTTGCGATCCTTGTCCTTGTCGATCCAGGCGCCGACGGTAACTTTGAGGCCGAACTCGGCCGCGATCGGCGGCACCAGCTCGACGCCGCCCGTGGACGAATAGAGGCGGATCGCGCGCGTCATGGTCGACAGCGTCTTCAGGTCGGCGCGGATTTTCTCGACCGTCGGGATGTTGTCGATGTCGGGGTGGGCCGAGCCTTCGAACGGCGCGTAGGAGACGCTGGGCAACAGGCCTTTGAAGTCCGGCGCAGGTTCCCTGTCGCGCAGGACTCCCCACACGCCTGCATGGAGCGCAGACACGAGCAACAGAACGGCGGCGACAACGCGCATCGCGGCTAAACCAATAGGGGCTGAGGTGGCAGGGAAGCGGATCTGACCCCGAGATCCGACCGTGTCCGCGGCAAAGGAAGCATACCTCTGCCGCGCGGTTTCACAACTGTCATGGCCTCATGTCCTTATGAGGGCATGCCTTTTCGAACGACGCGCGGCAGTGCCAACCGTGTCTATGGCCGATCGTTCCTGAACGGCAGCTGAAACGAGCCGAGCTATTTAAGAGCTCGGGCTATTTCGCCGGCGTCGGGGACGGGCTGGCCGCCGGCGAGGGGCTCGCGGCCGGCTGCGGCTGCGCATTGGCGGCTGGCGCTGCCGGCTGGGAGGCCGCGGCCGCCGCCTGCTGCGGCTGGGCGGCCGGGTTGATCCAGCACGCGTGCACGCGACTGTCCAGGGTCTCAGCCACCTTGGGATCGATCTGGCCGCCGAAGCGGGTCAGGCAGCGGAACGCGGCCTGGATGTGGCCGCCGGGGCAGCCGAAGCGGTCGTAGAGGTCGAGATGGCGGAACGCGGTATCGAGGTCATCCCGCCACATCAGCCGCACCACGCGCCGGCCGAGCCAGACGCATTCGGGATTGCCGGCCGGGCCGTTGATGACCTGGGCGGCTTCCGCGAACTCGTCGGTGCGGCGCTGATTCTGGGCGGCGTCCTTGGCGGCGTCGGCGGGCTGGGCGGCCGCCTTGCCCTGGTCGGGGGCCGGCGTGCCGCTCTGGGCGGAGGCGCCGCCAACACCGATCAGAACGAGCAGGCAGGATACGGCCAAGGTGGCGGCGAACTGCCGCAGGACCGCATTTCGTGACTCGAACACCCGTTGCCGCATGAATTCCCCAATGTATCCGCTGGCCGTCCGCGTCAGGAGCCCCGCGGACGCGCCAGCTGATGGCGTCCAAATGGGTCTCCAATGCGGCGGAAAAGTCTTTCGGAGTCCATGACCTGTATTTCGAATTTTGTCCAGCAAAGTCACGATCCTAGATCACGGTCGAACGGCCGCAGGTAAATTCCCTTGGGGGCGCGAAGGGGTCCAGTGGGGGTGCCCCCTTGGCAGACGGCGTGCGAGAAGGTAATCGACGGCCCTTCGCGGAGGACGGAACCGATTTCTCTTCGTACGCCACTGGCGCTTCTGCTCGTCTCACTGGGTGCGATCGCTGCCGTGTGGTGGTGGCTTGCCACGCCGATCACGCTCGCGCGCGCCCCGATCGACCCCGCCGACAAGGTTCAATGCGTCTCCTACGCGCCGTTCCGCGGCGAGCAGTCGCCGCTGGACGCATGGACCCATATCGAGGCCGACCAGATCGAGCAGGACCTGCGCCAGCTCAAAGAGATCACCGACTGCGTCCGCACCTATTCGATGGAGAACGGGCTCGACCAGGTGCCGGCGATCGCCGCCAAGGTCGGCGGGCTGAAAGTGCTGCAGGGCATCTGGCTCTCCAGCAACCGCACCAAGAATTTCGAGCAGGCCGGCCTCGCCATCCGCCTCATCAAGCAATTCCCCGACATCATCACCGCGGTCATCGTCGGCAACGAGGTGCTGCTGCGCGGTGAGATGACGACAGCGGACCTCGTCTCCCTCATCCGCCTGGTCAAGACCCAGGTCAGCGTGCCCGTCACCTATGCCGATGTCTGGGAATATTGGCTGAAGAACCGCGAGGTCTATGACGCGGTCGATTTCGTCACGATCCACATCCTGCCGTATTGGGAGGACTTCCCCATCAAGGCGAAATTCGCCTCCGCCCATGTCGAGGCGATCCGCGAGCGCATGGCGGTGGCATTTCCCGGCAAGGAGATCCTGATCGGCGAAACCGGCTGGCCGAGCGCGGGGCGCATGCGCGACGGCGCGCTGCCCTCGCGCGCCAACCAGGCGCGTGTCGTCTCGGAAATCCTGAGCCTTGCGAAGGCACAGAAGTTCCGCGTCAACCTGATCGAGTCCTACGACCAGCCGTGGAAGCGCAGGCTGGAAGGCACCGTCGGCGGCTATTGGGGGCTCTACGACTCGGTGCGCCGCAGCCTGAAATATCCGCCGGGCGAGCCGATCAGCAATTTCCCGTACTGGAAATGGTACATGGGCGCGGGCATGGGCCTTTCCGTGCTGGTGTTCGCGGTCGCGGTGATCACGCTGCGCCGGCGGCCGTGGACGCCGCGCTTCCCGGCCTGGCTCGGCGTCGGCATCTCGGCGACGACGGCGGGAATCCTGCTCGGGATCGGCGCCGACAAGATGTATTACGAGAGCTACGGGATCGGCGGCTGGCTGCTCTGGGGAGCATTGCTGCTGGCCGGCATCCTGTCACCGATCTTCTGCGCGCAGGCGATGGTGATCGGCCGCAGCCTGCCGACCTTCCTCGACCTGCTCGGCCCGCGCGAGGGCCGGAAATGGTCGAAGCTCACTGCGGTGCTCGGCCTGACGCTGGCGGTGACGGCGGTGATCGCGGCCGCGACCGCGCTCGGCTTCGTGTTCGACCCGCGCTACAAGGACTTCCCCTACGCCGCGCTGACGATGGCCGTGGTGCCGTTTGCGCTTTTGATGTTGAACCGGCCGCAAATCGGCCAGCGTCCGATCGCCGAAGCGGTGTTCGCGGGGGTGCTGGCGCTGTCGGCCGTGTACGTGCTGTTCAACGAAGGCCGCGACAATTGGCAGTCGCTGTGGACCTGCGCGATCTATCTGTTGTTCGCCCTCACGCTGTGGCGGGCGCGGGCCGAGCAAAGCCAAGAATGAGCAGGCCGATCGCAAGGCCCGACAGCACGACATTGTAGAGCACGATGCCGAGGCCGGCCGCGATGAGGCCGACCGTCAGCAGCACGATCGAGGGCCGCATCAGGTTCAGCGTCGCAACCACCAGCGCGACGATACCGAACACCGAATTCTTGAACAGCACGGTCGCGACCGACCGCGACTTGCAGACCAGCGTCTGAAGCCCGGCGTCGCAGGCGAGCGCGACCTGCGACAACTCGATCGCGAGGTAGCGCACGTAGAGCGCGCAGCCGACGGTGACGAATCCGACCACGAGCAGGAACTGCACCTGGTAGGGCGTGAGGCGGAAGGGCTTCTTTGTCATGGCGGCAATATGGTCGGGATGACGCGGGCAAGCAACAGGGCAGGCGATGTTTCTGTTGATCCGGCGGGCCCGCGCATCGTCCAGGAACACGCGCGCATCCCGCCGGTTCTGAACATTGTGTGGCCCAACGCAATTGCGGTCGAGGAGTGAGGCATGGACAAGCCGACGCAGCAGCAGCTGAGCGAGCTCAAGAGGCTGAGCAAGGAGGCGCGGGTGGAGGATTGGTCGGACATCGTCCAGACCAAGGACGAGGCGGAGATGCGCATCCGCGATCTGAAGGAAAAGGCGCGCATGGAATAGATCATCGCCTGCGCCAAAGCGATCAGCTGCGACCTTGCGTGTTCCGGCTCTGCTCCGCCAGCCGGCGCTCGTATTTTTCGGCCAATGCAAGCAGTCGCTTCCGGATGTGGGGGTCCGCGCGGTCGGCCAGTTCGCGGATCAACGCGAGTTGCTCCCGCAGAAAGTTCGCGTCCGTCATCTCCGCTCCGAATCGAATTCGCCGCGGATAGTGCCTTCTTACGCGAACCTCCTCCGTATCATTTGGTATGTTCCGGCATGTCCCTGGCGTCCTATTTCAAGCCCAGCCGGCGCTCGACCCAGCCGAGAGCGAACAGCACGAGCAGCGTCACCGCGATCGCGGCGCCAACCAGCAGCCACGCGCCGAGTGCGCAGGCGATGCCGAGGCCGGCCGCAATCCACACGGTTGCGGCCGTGGTGAGGCCGTGAACCGTCTTCGCCTTGCTGTCGTGCAGGATGACGCCTGCGCCGATGAAGCCGACACCGGTCAATACGCCCGCAACGACGCCCTGGATGACCCTGGAGATCGCATCCGGGTGGTCGCGCAAATTCTGGAACTCGATCACGGAGATCGACACCAGGGCGGAGCCGAGAGCGACCAGCGCGAGGGTTCGCATTCCCACCGGCTTGTCGTTCATGTCACGGTCGATGCCGATCAGGAGGCCCGTACCTGCGGCGACGAGCAGCCTCAGCACATCATCAAGTTCGTTCATCGAATTCCGCAAAGCTAGGGAAAGGCGGGGCGCCGTGAAAGAACGCAAACCCGTTGCAAAAGGCCAGCGTCCGATCGCCGCATGCAAGCGGCTTCCGTCGCGGACAGGGCGTTCTAGCGCCTGAAGAACGACGACAGCGTCGATGTCGCCGACGTGGTCTCCGGCTTGGCCGGCGCCGGCTGCGCCGCGGGTGGGGGCGCGGGCTCCTCGCGCTTCGAGGAGCGCTTTGACGAATAGCTGCGGCGGCGCTTGTCCGGCTTCTCGGGCTTTGCACTGGGCGTGGGTGCAGTCTCGGCTTGCGGAGCGGCGTCCTGGTTCTTCTCGGAGCTCTTGTCCTGAACCCTGTCTTGAACCCTGTCTTGGGATTTCTCTGGTCCCTTGTCCGGCGTCTTCTCCGAGCCGCGCATCGATAGGCGCTGGCCGTCGAACACGGTGGTCTCGCAGTGACGGTCGCTCTCGGCGAGGCTTGCGCAGAATTTTGCGGCGGCGGCGGCGTTGACCAGAGGGCCGGCACCCAGACGGAGCTGCATGCCGAGGCCGGTGGTGCCTTCCTTGATCATGATGATCGGCCGCAGCGCTGCGATCTCCGGGTTGGACTTGGTCACGCCGCGCCAGAGCGCGCGCAGGCCGTCGATCGAATTGGCGCCGCCGAGATCGATCGCAAAGCGCGTCTGCTGAACCGCGATGGCAGGGGCTTCGGTCTCGGCTGCGTCCGGCGCTTTCGTTGTTGCCACGACGATTTCGGCCGCGGCGGCTGCCGGCTCGGTCTTCTTCTCTGCGGCCTTCTCAGCCGGCTCGGGTTGAATCAGTTTCGATGCGGCCGGATCCGGCGGGGCCATGAGCGACTTGGCGGGCACCAGCGGAATGGTCGGCAGCGCCGAATTCATGACCGGATTCTGCTGCACGAGCGAGGCGGCGGCCGCGGTCTGCGGCGGGGGCTCCTTCAACGTTTCCTTCGGAGTGTCCTTCTGAGAATCCTTTTGAGAATCCTTGGCGGCTTCGCTGCGCGGCTTCTCGCCCGCCGGCGCCGGCGTCGAGGCGACCGGCGCGATGCTGGGCGCTGGTGCTGCCTCCTGCGGCTTCGCGCCCGGCGGCGTGGTGGCTTGCTTGGCAATGGCGCCAGTGACGGAATCGAGCCCCTGCTCCAGCACCGTGACGCGCGAATACAGCCGGTCGCGGTCGCTGTTCAGCGTCTCGATCGCGGCGGCGAGCCGGCGCGCTTCGTTCTGGCTTTCCTTGGTCAGCAGCTGCAGCCGGTCGGCCTGCCGCACGAGATCGGCGGACGCAACCTGGTCGCGCCGCCAGCCGAGTTGGGCCTGGTTGGCCATCACGGCAACGACGACGGCGCCGACGGCCGCCACGCCCCACGAGCCCAGCCGCCACATCATGCGCCGGTCGAAGGCGCTTTCCTCGGCCAAAAGTCCGGAGAACAGCCCGCCGGTCTCCTTGGTGGAGAAGGCATCCGCCAGAGGGTCGGAATCCTTTGCCATGAATATTAAGCGCCCAGCCCTGTCCGGCTTCCCCGAATCAATCACGGAACATTAACAGGAAAAGCGCGCCGCACTTGAATTCCGGGCGTTTGCGGGGGTAGCAAGGCGATAGCTCCCGAGGGCCTCACCGCCCGCCGCGCCAATTTTGATTCGGCCATAGCTGTCAGGATTTCGATGACCGCCCGTTCCAGCCTCACGATCGTGCTCGCCGCCGGCGAAGGCACGCGCATGCGATCGAGCCTGCCGAAGGTGCTGCATCCGGTCGCTCATCAGAGTCTGCTCGCCCATGTGCTCGCCGCCGCACCCAAGGGAACCGGCACCTCGCTCGCCGTCGTGATCGGCCCCGATCATCAGGCAGTCGCCGACGAGGCCAAGCGCATCCGCCCCGACGCGCTGACCTTCGTGCAAACCGAGCGGCTTGGCACCGCGCATGCGGTGCTGGCGGCGCGCGAGGCGATCGGGCGCGGCGTGGATGATCTCCTGATCGCGTTCGGCGACACGCCGCTGATCTCGGCCGAGACCTTTGCGCGGCTGCGTGCGCCGCTCGCCCGCGGCGCTGCGATCGCCGCGCTCGGCTTTCGAGCCGCCGATCCGACCGGCTACGGCCGCTTCATCGTCGAGGGCGACCGCCTGGTTGCGATCCGCGAGCAGGCCGACGCCAGCGCGGACGAGCGCAAGATCGATCTGTGCAACGCCGGGGTGATGGCGATCGACGGCCGCCGTGCGCTCGACATTCTCGGCCAGATCGGCAATGCGAATTCGAAGGGCGAATATTATCTGACGGATGCGGTCGAAATCGTCCGCAGGCAGGGATGGGAGTCCGTGGTGATCGAGACCAGCGAGGACGAGGTGCGCGGCATCAACACCAAGGCGCAGCTCGCGGAAGCTGAAAGCGTGATGCAGGCGCGCTTGCGCAAGGCGGCGATGGAGGCCGGCGTCACCTTGATCGCGCCCGAGACGGTGTATCTGTCCACTGACACCGTGTTCGGCAAGGACGTCACCATCGAGCCGTTCGTCGTGATCGGCCCCGGCGTGTCGATCGCGGACGGCACGGTGATCCATTCGTTCTCGCATATCGTCGAGACCACGCTCGGCAAGAAGGTCTCGATCGGTCCCTATGCACGATTGCGGCCCGGCACCTCGCTCGGCGACGGCGCGCGCATCGGCAATTTCGTGGAGACCAAGGCGGCGACGCTGGAGGCCGGCGTCAAGGTCAACCATCTCTCCTATATCGGCGACGCCACAATCGGCGCCAATTCCAACATCGGTGCCGGCACCATCACCTGCAACTACGACGGCTTCAAGAAGCACAAGACGGTGATCGGGCAGGGCGCCTTCGTCGGCACCAACTCCTCGCTGGTCGCTCCGGTGACGATCGGCAAGGGCGCCTATATCGGCTCGGGCTCGGTGATCACGAAGGACGTACCCGACGACGCGATGGCGCTGGAGCGCAACCAGCAGACCATTCGCGAGGGCGGCGCGGCGCGTTATCGCGAGATGAAGACCGGCGGCAAGAAGCCGGAGAAGTGATCCTCGTCAAGGTGTCGCCCTAACTTAGGGAATGCGGGCTGGATCACGGAACTGCAAGGAGCGCTTGATCTGCTCAGTGCGCTGCATAGGGCCGAGCTAACCTGGCCGGCATGCACTGTCTCAGCTCGTTCACCGCCACGCGGACTCTTGAAGGCGCATGTGCCGCCTGGGACCACACAGCGTAGACAGAGTTGCCGAGAGCTCGGTGGTCATTGAGAACCCTCACGAGTTGACCTGATTGGAGCCGGCTGTCGACCAACCAGGTCGGAAGGCAAGCGATCCCAGCGCCATTCACCGCAGCCCCGGCCACGGCCTCCAGGTCGTCCAGCCGAATACGGCCGCCGACGGCGAATTCGATCACGGCACCGTCCTTCGTCGCGAACCGCCAGGGCTCGGCGCGCCCGCCACGACGGGCATAGGGGAGACAATCGTGGCTTGGGAGCTCGCTCAGATCGGATGGGCAGCCCCGCGTCGCGAGGTAGGTCGGCGCTGCGCACACCACCATGTCGAATGCGTCGAGGCTGCGCGCGATCAGTCCGGCACGGTCGGGCAAAGGCCCGATCCGCACGGCCAAATCGATCCGCTCCTCGACGAGATCGACAAGATGGTCGGCGAACCGGAGATCAAGCTCCATGGAGGGGTGCCGACGGGTCAGCCCGACCAGGATGGGCGCGACGCAGAGCCGGCCCAGCAAGACTGGAGCGCTAACGCGGAGCACCCCTGTTGGCGAGCGATCACTGCCACCCAACGCCGCTTCGGCCGCTTGGATATCGGCCAGAATGCGTTGGCAGCGCTCGTAGAAGCTCTGGCCCTCGTCGGTCAGGCTTTGCGCGCGGGTTGTACGGTTGAAGAGGCGGACGCCCAGCCGCTCCTCCAGGCGGGCGATCGTCTTGCCGACCGCCGATCTGGTGAGACCGAGTTGTTCAGAGGCGCGCGCGAAACTGCCGGAATCCGCGACCTGCACGAAAACGGAAATTCCGCTCAAACGATCAACCATGGCCGCCTCGGGAGAAGATCTATCGCCATTGAACGGACAAATGACCGCCAATGCGGACGTCTGAACCCCAATATAGATCACCTTCGGAGCGTGCGACAGGTTGGAGAGCGCGATGAAGACTTGGCAGGTTCGAGGGCCTGGACGCGATTGTCTGAAGCTTGAAGAGATCCCCAGGCCGTCGCCCGGTACTGGCGAGGTGTTGGTGCGCGTGCACGCTGTGTCACTCAATTATCGAGATCGCCTCTCGATCGACAACAACGGCTATGCGAGCTACGGCCTGCCGTTCACGCCTTGCTCCGATCTTGCCGGAGAAATCGAGGCCTTGGGCGCTGGTGTGTCGCGCTTCACCATGGGCGAGCGGGTGATCAACAATTTCAACACGGACTGGATGGACGGTCCGCCCCCGCGCATCGCCGGCGTGGTGGCGAGCTTCGGGGGACCGGTGCCGGGTGTGCTGGCTGAGTACGTGGTCGTCCCCGAGGCTTGGCTGGTCAAGGCGCCCGAGAGCTTGTCGTACGCAGAGGCGAGCACCCTGCCGTGCTGCGGGCTCACCGCATGGACCAGCCTTGTGGAGCTTGGGCGAATAAGGCCTGGCGAGATCGTGGTGGTTCAGGGTACGGGTGGTATGTCGATCTTCGCGATCCAACTCGCCGCAGCCGCCGGTGCAGAGGTGATCGTCACCTCGAGCAGCGACGCCAAGCTCGCGCGGGCCAAGGCACTTGGGGCGCGGCACGGAATAAACCGAACCACGAGACCGGACTGGGCCGCGGCAGTGTTGGAGCTCACAGGCGGACGGGGCGCCGACCATATTCTGGAGATGGCTGGCGGCGACAACCTCGCAAATTCGGTGAGGGCAATCGCGCCGGGAGGCCGCATCTCCTTGATTGGCGTGATTGACAGCTTCAACTCCAGCTTTCCCTCAGTGCCCGCCATCTTGGCGCAGGCGACGATCCAGGCCATTTACGTGGGGCATCGGCGCGGGCTCCAGGACTTGGTGCGCGCGGTTGACCGGATCGGCGTGAAGCCGGTGATCGAAGCCGAGTTCGAGTTCGCCGACTTCCTCTCAGCCCTCGATGTTTTCGCCCAGGGCCCGTTTGGCAAAGTCGTCATCACCGTTGGACGGTGATCAAGCAGGTGATGCACGGGACGCTGCGAGAGGCTATTCGTCGTCGGCGAATTCGGAGAAGATCGCGCGGGTCAGGCGCCAGCCGCGCGGCTTGGCGCGCTTCGCCGGCTCGCCTTCGGGATGCTTGATGAAGAGGGGCTTGTTCTCTTTGCCGCGCAGCGGCGGCGGCCAATGCGCAAGGTGCGTGCCCGTGGTCTCGCTGGCGCGCAGATACGTCGACGACAAACCTTTGCGGTCGGACGAGCCCTTCATGACTTTTACTCTCCTGGACGGAAATCGTTGGCCAAATTCGTTGACAAGAGGTTAATCTGCGCGGTTTAAGGCCGGCCAATTCGACGCAGGCGAAAGCAGAGGTCGCGGGCCAGTGCTGTCTCAATCGGCAATAATGAGAACCTAGTCTAAGTCGTTTATTTGATTGTAATGGTCGAGAGAACAATCCGAGCTATGACGCGCATATGACGCGTCTTCGGATGGAGGTGGGGCGCGGAGACGCGCAAGAAAAGGCCGCACTACTCCGTGGGGCTGCCCGTTCGAGGACTGATGCTGCGGATCGGCTCAGTTGAGCCAGGTACGCGATCCTGATGACAGAGCTGCCTCCTTGGAAACCCAGTACCGGATCATGCCCATAAGATCGCGCTGGGAAAAACCCAGCTTCTTGTGTGCGCGGAGGCAGGCGTCAACGCTTTTGGTTTTCAAGAAGTAAGCCTTCACGCGTTTAGCTTCTGCGGAGCGCAGATCGGGGCGCGGCGTCATCACGACAGTATTTCTAGCGGCCATGTTGCTTCCTTTCTGACGTCGGAACGATCTACCACGGAATGCGCGGCAGGGAGTTTGCTTGCTCCAAAAACCGCCTTCGAGCATTTCTGCTTCCTTAAAGAGGTATCATGCAACCAATTTATAGATGTAGGGTGAACAAAAAGGGGGGTAGCTACCAAATCTAGCACTCGCACCCTTGACGGAATGGAACTCTACAACCAGGTGTAATGGTAAGCGGTCGAATGCCCGTTAGTTTGGGGGAGGGTGTCGGCCGTGATTTCAACGGAGGGCCACCCTTGCTTCGTATTCATTTTTTGAATGTAGGACACGGCGACTGCACGATCATCGAACATCCATCAGGCCGCCTGACGATGATCGACATCAACAATTCGCAAGAGTTCGATTCCGAGACGTTTGCAGAAGAGTTGGCTGAGGAGCGGCGCAAAGCTCAAGCCAATCTAGTCACCAATGGCCTCGCGGGCGCCGGCCTGTTGGGCTCGCCTTATTCGCAAGCTGCGATTGATCTGGGGCTCGCTCCCGCACCAACTGGTGGCCTCGGTTTGCTCGGGACTTACAAGGCCCCGACAACGTCACTACTGAGCGACTTCCTCGCCGAGTATGCAGCCGTCCAGGCTCGGCAGCGTCGCGAATTAACAGACCCCATCGCGTTCATGCAGCGGGTCTACCCAAACCGGAAGCTTTGGCGGTACATCCAATCGCATCCCGATCTCGACCACATGCGCGGGCTTAAGAAGCTCCACCAGCACATCGGCTTCGAAAATTTTTGGGACACGGGTCACACAAAAGAGACACCGACGTTCCGCAGCAACAGCGCTGACAAGGACGATTGGGACTACTATCAGGCTTTGCGTCAGTCGGGAATGGCCAAAAACTACACGCGTGGAGACGCGCTGTTCGCGTTCGGCCGGGACGAGAACGGGATGCCTGGCGGCGACAACATCGAAATTCTGTCGCCTACGCCGGAGCTAATTGGAGCCTGTAACACCGCGCAGAAGTCAAACGACGTGAGCTTGGTGCTCCGCGTTCACCATGGTAGCCGCAGCGTGTTATTGCCCGGGGATGCCGAAAGCCTTGCGTGGGACCACATGGTCAATTTCTACGGCGCGAGATTGAAGAGTGATTTCTTCAAAGCGAGCCATCACGGTCGCGACACGGGCTATCATCAAGAAGCACTCAAGTTGATTGCGCCGGAACTAACGATCGTGTCGGTAGGTCGGAAGCCCGATACGGATGCGTCGAACAAGTACCGCCAGCAGACTGGTAAACGCGTGCCGTCGACACGCTATCACGGGAATATCAAACTGGAGATCGAGGACAACGGCGTGTGGCGCTGGTTCGTTGATCACAATCCGGGTTGATTAATGCCCAAGGCAAAATCACTCAAAGACCAGAACCGCTGGCAGCTATGGCTTGCGATCGTCGCGAATGCGGTCGCGTTCTACCTCCTCATGCAATGGGACGCGATCACCATCGACGGGGTGAAGACGTTGATTACGAAGGCTGCGAACATCTTGCCGCTAGGGCTCGCAATCGTCGTCGTCACGGTCATCAATGGGCAACTTAGCGCGGACATGAAGGCGCGCATCGTGTTCCTGCGCTGGCGGCACGCCTTACCCGGGCACCGAGCATTTTCCGATCTTGCGCCAAAAGACCCGCGCATAGACATGGATCGTTTGAAGAAGGTCTGCGGAAACAAGCTGCCGGACGATCCCGATCAGCAGAACAAGGTCTGGTACGGTCTTTACAAGCCCCTCCAAAATCAGCCATCAATTGAGCATGTGCAGAGGGATTTTCTGCTTATGCGCGATTACGCGTGTTTCGTGGCCTTAGCCACAATTGGCTTCGGCCTCGCAGCTTTCGTCGAGCTGACGTCGGTTCAGGTAGCGTCTTGGTATGTCGGCGCGATGATCGGACAATTCCTCGTTGTTCGGCAGGCCGCTGCAAACTATGGGAGCAGGTTCGTCACGACGGTAATGGCTGAGAAGGCCGCCAGCACACACGCGCCGCGGCCTCGCGTTAAAGCTGCAACCGGTTAGCGTTCCGCTGAGTGCCGATGCGAAAGAAGTCTGCCGATCAAATCGAGGAATATCTGCGACAGTACGTGCAGCAATCATGGGAAGCCGACGAGAGTGATCGAGATTACTCCACGGCCGAAGAAGCGCGCGCATGGCCGAGGCATCTCCGGCCAGGACGTCCAAATCCCTACAATTCAAAAAGTCCGAGAACGCTTCATTCGTATTTGGCCGCGTTCTTCTTGATCTCTGAAATGATCCGCTATCGGTCTAGGAAAAACGTGAAGAGAGTTCCTGGGCCGATGCGAACGGCCCTTCTGCGCACAGCGATGACGCTGTATCCGGAAGCCGACGAAAGCCTAATCATTGATCATGTGCGAATGCGCAAAAAGCATTTTGACATGTCGCTACTTGAAGACTTCGATTTCCCTACCGATTGAATTTACCAACTCGCATCCTTGGCTGAATTTAGCCAAGTTAATTTTGCAGTGGTATCGGCTTAGGTGGCCTCCGTGTCGAACACGGAGTGCAAGTCAATGATCAAACGAGTGCGTCTCGAAGACACCGACGAAGTTGAGGAGGAAGAACGCGCAGCGGCTGCCGAAGTGCTGACTGTCGATTTTCCGGAAGATGTGACGCTGCATCAAACGGGACTTTCGCTTCCAGATGAGCTGGATTACGAAGTTTGGAGCGCAATCGGGCAGAAACTTGTCACGACAAAGGAGGGCCTGCAATGGGCTCTGGGTGATTGGTGGGCCTATGGCGAGGACGCGTATAAAATTCGAAAGGACGAACTGAAGGTCCTTGGCAAGAAGCTGGGGTACAAATCAGGTAGTCTCATGAACCTTGGCACGATATCGCGCAAGGTTCCTCCCTCATCACGTAATGAGGCTCTGAGTTGGAGCCATCACAAGGTAGTCTCCAAGCTCGATCGCGACGCGCAACGGAAGTGGCTTGAACAAGCTGCAAACGGTAAGTGGTCCGTCAGACAAATGCAGAAGCAAATCCGTGAACGCCGCGGTTTCGAGGAGAAGCCGGAGGAACGAAGCTTTAAAATATGGGCCAACGACATCCGGAAGAAGGCCAAACATGCGTTGCAACTGGGCACTTGCGATGCC
Source organism: Bradyrhizobium sp. CCBAU 11357 (assembly GCF_028128865.1). NCBI lineage: Bacteria > Pseudomonadati > Pseudomonadota > Alphaproteobacteria > Hyphomicrobiales > Nitrobacteraceae > Bradyrhizobium > Bradyrhizobium sp. CCBAU 11357. The sequence continues at coordinate 209,021 of NZ_LBJW01000106.1, forward strand.
GCGAGCTATTCACGCTTGATGGATGATGGGACTGTCAAGGAATTGCGGACATTGGCCCGTGAGGTCGAGAGCGCATGGAAAGCGATCGCGGAGGAACTGGAGCAATTCCAACAGAAGGCTTCCTCGAAACTGAGGAGCAGGGGGGAGCGTCACGAGCATGTCAACGTCTGAAGAGAAATCGTCATCAATGCTTCGAAGACTGGACCCTTGGTCCGACGATCCATACAGCGTCCCCACGATGGACAACAATTGGAGTCACTGCATCATTGCTGGCGAGGACATTGGAGACGTCCTCCAGAAAATGATCGAATGGCACTTCGATCGAGAGCACGTGGAGTCGGTGCAGGATTGGCTAAGCGAACGGATCGTGGCCCATGAGGCCCTAGGCCGGTTTCTCAGCTCTGGAGCGTGATGCGGTGCTAGCAATCCCGCTCTAAATCGCGCTTGGCGCGGTCTGGGGCAGCTCCGGGCTCTTTCCCCCTGTCTGGGACGTCCTTGAGGGGAAAGGGCACTCATGGACCCGCTAATGAGCGTGTGGAATTAAAGGCCCGTCGTCCCTCCGGGTGCCGGGGAGCTTCGGAGGAACGACAGGGCCTGCCCATCGCGTCTCAAGGACATAGACCACGGGCTGTCGGGGTTGGTTCATGAAGCACGGACACTCGCCGACTTGTCCGTTGCTGGCTGTCCGGACGGATAAAGCAACCAGCATCGTTACCCCTCCCGGAAGCAGCGAACGGGAGGAGAATTCGTCACGCGGCTGTCGTCTTATTTCGATCGACCACGAGGCCTAGGATTGCCGCAGGCGAAGCTGTCGCACGACGCGCGATGATCTGCCCCTGTTCTTCAGCCAACGAGATCAGCATCTCCTCTTGATTTTCGAGCAAGAGCAGACTGTCCTTGATCTCGCGGAGACGCTTGACCTTCTGCTCGGCCGTCATGGCCAGAGTTGGTTTCGGCATTTGCTCGATCACGTCATCGATCCGCTTCAAGAACCTTTCGGGATAGAGGAAAGCCATGATCGCGGCCATGTCGTGCAAGGGGACCGAGGCCCGTTCGTCAAAGACGTCGAAGCTGATCGCGAACTCGCTGTGCGTTGCCGTTATGCGGGGTCGTGCGGTCTTGGCGCATCGTGCGACCCAATCCCGCGCCTTTGCGCGAATTTCCTCCATCGGCAATCCGGCCTGCTCAACGCGGAACCGTTCCGAGATCAGGCCCGCGATCTCGCGTCGAACACGATCGATTGCAGTCTGATAGCTCTCGTCCCCCTTCGGCCGAACTTTGGCACGCTTCGCATCTGACAAGACCGCGTTGGCAGGGAGCATAGAGAGCCAACGTCGTACAGCTGAATTGACATCCGCTGCGTTGCGATGTCGATCCGAATGCTCATCCTGCCGCTGACGAAGCAGCGCGATCTCCTCGCGGACTGCATCGGCTCTCTCGCCGTCTAGATTGTTCATGAGCAATCGTTCCAGCTCGCTGATCCTGCGAACCGTAGAGGAGATGAGAGCCTGAGCTTGATGCTCTGCATCTTCGAGCCTCAGAATTTTGGTCTGGGCTCCCTTTGGTAGTGTCGATCCGTCAGCCATCTATTCATCTCCAAGGGTAAGCCCGCCGCGCCGAGACGCGGCAGGCGGGTTTCCTAGCCGCGCCATGCATTCTCAAGGCGCCGGTTTCTCTGCTCGATCGCATCTTCTACATTCGTTGTCTGAGTCTGCTTGTGGGCATCCTGCTGGTCGGGGTGACGCCACGCATCGGATGTCGCTGCTACGCGTCTCTGCCAGATCGCGTCGAGTTCCTCGCGCGTCGGAGGCGCGTCACCTTCCGCGTCGTGGAGCCTGACGCTGGATAGTGTTGAAGCGGCATCCATGAACCGCATGGCCACGACGACTTTGTCGCCCGTTTCGATAATGCCGTTTGCGCGATGAACGCGCTTGCCGTGCTTGTCATAAATGACGGTGTCATTGGTTGTAGTCATCGTATTCCTCGCAAATTGAGAAGATTGCTTAGTCTCTGAGCGGAAATGCTCTGCTCTCGAACGACGTCGCTACTGGACGACACCCAAGAAAGTGAAGCATCGTAGCGATATTTCTTCGTGCCCATCATCGTCAGCACCCCAGCAACCACATTGCTGATATCGTCGTGGCCGCCCGGAGAATGATCGATCGAGTCCTTGCCTCCGCGCGAGACGCGCCGTTCAAGTCCGATCAATTGGTTCATCAGCCGGTCGTTATCGAGGAGATCGATCCGCTTACTCATGAGCATGGGCAGGAACTCAGCATAGATTTGCGATTTCGGCCGCGCGGATGGCTCGTACGTGATCCCGAATTGCTGGAATTGCTCTCTCGGCCATTCCCCGGCGTAGCGATCGCCAACAATCTTGCTGATGCCGTACTGCTTGAGGAGAGCCGAATATTGCTCCACGACATCACGCGGAGAGAAATTCGGTTTGACTTCGCGGATCACGTCCAGAATGCCGATCTTCTGCTCAACGTGCGCGATTGCCAGTGTGAACGAGTCCGTTCCCGATCCCCCGCTGGGATCAACGAAGGCATGATAGGCGTTGCCCGCGACATAAGGCCGTTCGCGTTCCTCACCAGTGACGGCTTCAACGGCTTCGCGAGACAGGAAAGCTTCGATGTCGCTCCTGAATTGTGCTCCGTATTCAGCAGAAGCTGAGACAGGATCAGCCTCGAAAGCTTCTTTGATGAATTCCGGATCGATAGAAGGGTTCATCTGCTGTGTTGAGGCCTGCCACGACAACACGCGAGGATCGTCCTTGCCGTGATATTTCTTGTGCTGAGTGAATAAGACGCCTTTTCTCGCGTACGGGCTCGATGCCAAGAGCAGCATCGCGTTTGGAATTGTAGCCATCCCCGGACGGATTGCGTTAATGACTTCGACATCAGGATTGGCACTCTCTTCGGAATGCCAAAAAGCAACTTCGTCCGCCAAGCAGGCCACCACTGTGCGTCCGCGAACTGTGCGGAAAGAAGCAGTGACGATTTCGATTGCAATGCTGTTGGAGAGTTCGAGGCCGTAATTCGTTTCCCGCTCGACCAAACGTCGGAGCATCGGGACGCGCTTAACGAAGGCCTTGGCATATCGCAGGATTGTCTTGGCTTGCTCTTTGTCTGCTGCGAGAACTTGGACTAGGCCCAATTCTCCCGCATCGAGGTGCTGTCGATAATCGCAGAAGCACGCGAGCCAAACAGCAATCAGAGCTAAGGCCCGCGATTTGCCTCCACGTCGCCCCACGACAAGAACGGCCTCTCGCATCTGCTGCGTTGGGGCCGTCGTTCTGCCAGTGCAGGCTTGATAGATCGCGAATTCGTCGGCCGACATCGGCAAGCCGAATGCGGCTGCTATGAAAGCTCGCCATGCGATCCACGATTGAGGGTCTTTGAAGAACGGGCCGAAGACGGCCGGATCGTTCATCGCGTCTAACAGCGTGAATTTCTTTGGTTGAGGCTTGAGGCGTGGTCTGAGCGGGATGTCCAATCTTTCCCGCGTCAGACTACGCTTCATGAGTCCTCGCTATCCAATCGTTCGCGTTGTGTATGTCGCGAGTGTGAATGCCGTGTTGCCCCGCGTCGGGCATATTCCAACGGATCGATCACGCCTTCCGCATCGCCGTCATCGTCAACGTTCGCATTGCTCAAGCCCAAGCCCTTCATCAAGCGGACTTGCTGCGTGTTGATCCTGTAATACTCAGCTCTGTCCTTCGCAGAGGCCGTGCCCTTCACGATGGACAGCTCTAAGCCCTCGGCCAATACTTGCAATGTTGCGATCTTACGTACGGTCGCTGTTTGCGATGTTGTTGGCTTGGAGCCCAGTTCTTCCGTGAAGAGAACAATCAAGTCCGCAAAGCGTCGTCCTTGAGCATTCTTTGTTGGAGCAATGTGCTCGAGGAAAAGCCGTCTCCCGGAAGAGACTGCAGACAGCTTGCGTGATGTCTTTTTCAATGTCCCGTGCATGTCGCGCGCTCTGCGCAATCGCTCTTGTCTAGATCAAGGGACGCGCAACGTCATAAAGCGCGTCATGGCTGTCAAGGGGAATTTTCGAATGCCGATTTTTGCAGGCGCTGGGCGACCCGGTGCTGTTACGAGGGAGAACAATTTCACGCTCACTCCCTATTCTATGGCGAAACAGGGAGGAGGGAGGAGGTCGCCCAAAGACCGTGTTTTATAGGTTATTCTTCAACTCTTCATCCGCGTCCTGAGGATCACGATTGAGCTGATTGCATTTCGTCTGGGGAGGAGTGCGAACGTCTGTAGGAAATCGGGGAGGGAATGGATCGATAGGGCTTGAACGGAGTGCTGAGGCCAATTGCTTTGATTGTGCAGTTCGATAGGCGTTTTCTTGCGTTCTTCATTTTCGCGAGGATGTGTGCTGTGAGGATGGGCGTTGCGGGCGTTATTGTCCCTCCGGGGATTTCGTCCTGCTGTCGCCATATCCCGGATCAATGTTGGATCGAGTCTCGCTTCTTCTCCCGTTTCGGTGCTGTTTAGGAGGTGGGTTGCTTTTTGTTGGCTTGTGCTCAATGCATCCGACGTCGGAGCTTCGCGATCAGTTCCTTCAGATCGTCGATGTAATCGCGGATGATCTGCCGGGTTTCTTGCGCGCAGGGCGCCAGCTCTTCCGGTTCTTTGGGTGGGGCGTGTTCGTCGGACTTAGCCATGCCGGATTGTTGAGAGATCGCGCGCTCGTTCCATTGATGCAAATCAAAGAAGGGAACGTTTATTGGCCTTGATATCGTTCAAGCCGACGTTCATTGATCAGCTCCTTCTCGCGCAGGAATTTGATCGTTTCCAACATCTGAGTCCGAACACCTGAGATGGTGACGAGCGTGGCGGGAATTCCTTCCCGCTTTATTCGCTCGTGAATATCGCGAGGGCCTTTCCCTTTGAGGGTTAGCCGCCAGATTTTCCGTTTTAGTTCGCGGCCGGAGATTGTTTTATGCTCTTGATGAGCCAATTTCTCCCGCACGATCTTCGGCCTTGGATGGCGTGCCGTGCTGATCTCGCGCGGAATGTTCTGGATGGAGCGACGCTTTCGGCGTTTTGCTCCCGGTCCAGCATGATCGTACAGGCCTTGGTCGTCGCGTCCTCCCATGGGAAGCTTCCTTTCCTCTGTTGATTGGGTCTGTCCGCTGAATAGCGATCTAAAATGTCGATCCCGCTCGATTGGCGGGCTGTGGGGCGGCTTGCCCGTTCTCGGGGGTTCTCCCCTTATCCTTGGGGCGTTTGGTGGCTGGGGGACTCTGAGCAGGGCGGCGTCTGCTCCGGGAGGTATTGCAGACATCGCCCGGACATTCGTTTAGGTCCGGGATGGGCCCAGAAACGGAAGTCAGCGTTGGATGGGTAGGGCACTCAACTCAGGCTTGTCTAATTCATCTTGCGGCGCAGCTTCTGGATAACTTCCTGTAGGGCGGCGGCGTACTCTTGAACGGCCGCCATTACCTCCTGCGTCCGCCTTTGGTTAGGGGGAGGGATCACGTTCTTAGGCGGCTTCTTGTCGCTCACATCGGGCCGTCTACACCGGGGGCCGTAGACCGGGCGACCGCAGCCACTCACTGATGTGCGAGCCGGTTTCAGCCAGGCGCGCTTTGCGGATTGCACGCTCGCGCTCAATCCCTGGCGGAAGCAGTTTAGCTTGCTCGCGCAAGCGCAGGGCCTCTGCGGCAAGGCGTTCTTCAAGGGATATGGTTTGCTTGATGCGGCGTCGCAGCTGCATGGCTCTAACTCCTCCTGAGAAAGGAGGCGGGAGCGCGTGATGGCGTTCTCATCACCGATATATGCCGAGGGCCGCGCGGTGATGGATGTTGTTAACACCTGTGGCAGACCAAGTCTGAGCAGTTTTGACCACTCGTCCAAGAAAGGAATTAGGCCACCCACAAATCCAGTACCGAGATCAAAGGCGGGCAGTGACGGCAACTGGAATGTCCTGCGAACTGGCCTTGGGTCGGCTATGGGTCATGTGCGGAAATCTGGGCTTACTATACGTGAGGTCCGGTTCGGAAGGGCCTGCGGGCATGCACGCGGGGCCTATAGCCTCTCCTTGGACGACGGGTCTGCTGGGCTTGATGCTCATCTTAGGGGATGACAAAGAGAACAATCATGCGCAGTTCTTATCCCCCTTTGCATATTCCAGATCATCGAATTCCAGCACATCCCATGGGTTCAATCGTCGATATTGATGCGGAAACATCCGTCTGAATTCCGACAATCGATCGATGCCCAATCTGCGATAAAGCCCGCGGACGCGACGTTCAACAATCGCTGGGCATAGGTCCATATAGCTGGCCTGCGTCTTCCTGATGATCCGGCAAACGATTTTTTCCGCCATGCCGTGATGCTTCTTAACGGCATACTGCGCGGTGAAGTCTTGGGCCGGATTGAGCAGGGTGACGTCGAGGCAATCGTTCATGCCCGTAGTTTTCACCTCGCGTCCAGCATTGATCCTCGTTTCGGTGTGGATCGCATCCGGCGTTCCGTCAAGCTTGGACGGCTTGTCGCTGTAAATGACGTCGATTTTGCTGGGCTTTGTTTGGTCGTCGGCGTGGCCTCTGGCATTGCTGTACGTCGTCTCAAAGAACTCGTAGGGCCGAGCATCTGTGCGTTCATATTTGAGCCGTCGGCTTTCGTGGACGAACTTGAGAACGTCCTCTCGGCTGTATCCCTCGCAGGGCTCGAAATCGCGGGCGATGTGAAGTTTGCAGATGTTGAGGCTTTCATCTTCCTCGCATTTGTATCGGTGCAGGCGTTTCAATGCCCATCGGCTCGGCTGATGCATGATCAGTACGTATCGCCAGGTCGTTTCCGGATCGTGATCGTCTCGGCGCAATCGAGGGATCATCTTGCCGCAATTGGCCTTGATCTCATGGAGAAGCTTCACGGGGAAGCGACGGCGTGCGGAGACGCCAATCGTATCGGGATAGGTGCGAACGCGCGCGATTGCGCGCGTCTTGTTTGCTCGCACAAATTGTTCTACATTCTCCATCGGCGATCTTTCCTAGGGGAGGGATTGCGATCATGAGCAGGCTTGGCAGTCTGGCTACGTGATAGATTGATCGGCCTCTCTCTGTTGCCGCAGAGGGAGGCCTTTTTTTTTTCAACGCGGCTTTGTCGGAACGCCGCGTTCGGCGAATAAAAGGACTTCGTTTTTGCGATAGTACGTCTTTGCAGTCTGACCCTCGCGCAATCGCACAGGAGTCAAATTGCCATCGGCCTCGATGCGGCGGACCGTGATAATCGCGACGCTGAGGATTTGCGCAGCTTGCGTCCGATCAACAAGAACAGAGTCAGACGAGGAGGATGTTTGCTCAGAATGGTGTGAGCTAACGCGAGACATAGTTCGACCCAATCGCTACCGCACCCCCGTTCTGACATGAACGTGGTTGCGAAAGTTGACTGGATCGCTTTGCAAGAGCCGCTGCGCGAAGGAAGCTTGCCCTAGGGGTTCTCGCGATCAGATTGCCGGGCTTCGTATGCCGATCTCCCGACGTCACCGCTCGTGCGGCCTGCCAGGAAGATATCCCAAATGATCCGGCAAGATCAATACACGTTCCCGGACGCTACGTAGGGACACTACGATCTCTAGCATGTCCCCCTAAATCGCCCGAAGGCGGGTCCGTGGGCGCGTTTCTTTCAACGGGGGAGGAATTCCCCCTCGGACGCCGACAACGCCACGCCAGCCGTCGCTAATGAGCAACGGCGACAGGGAGCCGGACGACATTGCTGGCCGGGGGAGGAGAAACGATCTGTTGGACGTGGGCGGCGAACGCTGCGAAGGCCGCTGTCTTCTCGTCAAAAAATTCCCAAAGATCGTAGGTTCTGGTGACTGTATTTCCGACGACATGGCCGATGCATCGCTCCGCGATGTGCGGATCAATCTTCAATCGGGAAAGCCGGGTGCGGAATGTTCGCCTCAGATCGTGAACTGTGAAGTGCTCCATGTCGGGGAGTTCAAGCCGCATCAATCTCAGCAATTCGGTCGTTGACGCATCCCAAGCTGAGAAAGGTCCGCGCAGTCGGGTCCCAGGAAAGACGTATGGATTTCTCTCTATGCGCGGCGTGTTCTCGATGATGGACAGGGCGAGGGGAGGCAGTTTGATCAAGCCTGCATTCGGCTTTTCGCGATCCTCATGGCCGAGCGTCCACACGCCGTTTTCAATATCAGCGTGCTTCATGTGATGGACCTTGGCCCGACGAGCTCCGGTGAGAAGGCAGGTACGAGCTAGGGCGCCAAATATGCCCATCCCCTCGGTTGCGTTCCAGAATGCTCGCAGCTCTGCGTCATTGAGAACGCGAGTCCTTTGCTTGGTCTTGTAGCGCTTCATGCCCGGGATGATTGGGCTGTTGAACCCGTCGTCGCGCAGGGCGTGAAATTTTGCGAGGCTGCGAAACGCGGCGAGAACAGCGTCGGCCATGCTCGGTCCGTGTTTATCCTCGATTTTGTCCAGGAGCTTGGTCAGCTCTTTTCGGCGTATTGAATTGATGTCCCGGTCCTTGAGGGTGGGCATCAGGTGCTTTTCGATCTGCTGCATCATGACGCGGCCGGTGCGGATACCGTTCTTCTCCACATAGCGCTTCTCAAATTCTTTCACGACGGCTGAGAACGTCCTGTCGACCTTGTCTTCCTCCGCTTGTTTTTGCTTGGCGAAGACGTCTGGGTCTTCCTGCAATGCGACTTGGAGTTTGCGGGCCTTCTCGCGGGCTGCGGCCAAGCCCAAGACGGGATATCGTCCGAGCTTATGCTGTCGAGTTCCTCGCTTACCCTTCGGTCTCCACAAGAGGTAGAAAGTCCGACTGCCGCCGGGGCTGGCTTTGAGGATAAGACCTGTTACTGAACCTCGTCCTGAGTCGTAGAAATCGATTTGTTTGGCAGGGTTGGCGAGGTTCAAAATTGCCTTGTCAGACAAATTGAGAACAGGCATCGAGTTTTGCCCCCAGCAATGACGCACATATGACGCGTGAGTCGATGAACAGAACTGATCAGAAGAGGATCGACGTGGAAGAAGTTTATCGAAAAAGCCTCGCTCGATCAAATACTTGGGCATCAAAGGAGCGCCGAGGAGATCAATGCTGATCCGAGCGCTGAGGGAACAATCAGCAATAATTATTGAGTATATGGTTCCCTGGGATTTTCGCTAAAAACCGAGCGCGTCGTTTAGGCGATTTTTCGACGATTTGGGGGATAGTGGTCCGCATGTGCGGGATTGTCGGCATTCTCGGGCGCGAGCCGGTTGCAGAGCAATTGGTGGATTCGCTCAAACGTCTCGAATATCGCGGCTACGATTCCGCGGGCGTGGCCACGCTCGAAGGCAAGCACCTGGAGCGCCGCCGCGCCGAGGGCAAGCTGAAGAACCTGGAGAAGCGGCTCGAGGCCGAGCCGCTCAAGGGGACCACCGGCATCGGTCACACCCGCTGGGCCACCCACGGCAAGCCGACCGTCAACAACGCCCATCCGCATGCGACCGAGCGCGTCGCCGTGGTCCACAACGGCATCATCGAGAATTTCCGCGAACTGCGCGAGGAGCTCGAGGCGAAGGGCACGGTGTTCCACACCGAGACCGACACCGAGATCGTGCTGCATCTCGTCGACGATCTGCTCGTGCGCGGCAACAAGCCGGTCGAGGCCGTCAAGCTGACGCTGGCGCGCCTGCGCGGCGCCTTCGCGCTCGGCTTCATCTTCGCCGGCGACAACGACCTCATGATCGGCGCCCGCAACGGCCCGCCGCTGGCGATCGGCTATGGCGACGGCGAGATGTATCTCGGCTCGGACGCCATCGCGCTCGGCCCGTTCACCGACACGATCAGCTATCTCGAGGACGGCGACTGGGCCGTGCTGACCCGCAAGAATGCGACGATCTTCGACAAGGATGGCCACGCCGTCCAGCGCGACAAGATCAGGCACGCCGCCTCGACCTCGCTGGTCGACAAGGCCAATTACCGCCACTTCATGGCCAAGGAGATTCACGAGCAGCCGGAGGTGGTCGGCCACACGCTGGCGCGCTACGTCGACATGGCGACCGAGCGCGTCGCGCTGCCGGTCAAGCTGCCGTTCGATTTCAAGAACATCCAGCGCATCAACATCACCGCCTGCGGCACCGCGAGCTATGCCGGCTTCGTCGCCAAATACTGGTTCGAGCGCTTCGCGCGCGTGCCGGTCGAGGTCGATGTCGCCTCCGAATTCCGCTACCGCGAGGCACCCTTGCGCAAGGGCGATCTCGCCATCTTCATCTCGCAGTCCGGCGAGACCGCCGACACGCTGGCGGCGCTGCGCTATGCCAAGGCCGAGGGCGTGCACACGATCGCCGTCGTCAACGTGCCGACCTCGACGATCGCGCGCGAGAGCGAGACCGTGCTGCAGACGCTGGCGGGACCCGAGATCGGCGTCGCCTCGACCAAGGCCTTCACGTGCCAGCTCATGGTGTTGGCAAACCTTGCGATCGCGGCCGGCAAGGCGCGCGGCGAATTGTCGGATGAGGACGAGACCAAGCTCGTCCATGGGCTCGTCGAGGTCCCGCGATTGATGGCGGACGCGCTCACCACCGAAACCCAGATCGAGAAGCTCGCGTACCGGATCGCCAAGTCGCGGGACGTGCTCTATCTCGGCCGCGGCACCAGCTTCCCGCTGGCGCTCGAAGGCGCGCTGAAGCTGAAGGAGATCTCCTACATCCACGCCGAGGGCTATGCCGCCGGCGAGCTCAAGCACGGGCCGATCGCGCTGATCGACGAGACCATGCCGGTCGTCGTCATCGCACCCCACGACCGCGTGTTCGAGAAGACCGTCTCCAACATGCAGGAGGTCGCCGCGCGCGGCGGCAACATCATCCTGATGACCGACGCCAGGGGCGCGGCGGAGGCGACCGTCGAGTCGCTCGTCACCATCGTCATGCCCGACATGGCGGCAGCCTTCACGCCGATGGTCTATGCCGTCCCGGTGCAGCTGCTCGCCTATCACACGGCTGTGGTGATGGGGACCGATGTCGATCAGCCGCGCAATCTCGCGAAATCAGTGACTGTCGAATAGGCAATCGGGATATCGGTCGGCCGCAGTCTTCCAAAACCTGCTAGAAGACCCTAGCTTGTTGGTAGCGACCGACCTGGAACCCGAATGACCCCCCGCGACGACGCGCCTGCGCCTCTTGATCCCCTCCCGGAACCGCATACCGGCCTGATGGGCCGCTTCCGCAATTATTTCCTGACCGGCCTCGTGGTGACGGGGCCGATTGCGATCACCCTCTATCTGGTCTGGTGGTTCGTCACCTGGGTCGACGGCGTGGTGCGGCCGTTCGTGCCGCTGGCCTATCGCCCGGAAACCTATCTCCCTTACGTCGTTCCCGGCTGGGGACTGATTGTCGCATTCTTCACGCTGACGCTGGTCGGCTTCCTCGCGGCCAATCTGATCGGCCGCACGCTGGTCGATGTCGGCGAGACCTTTCTCGGCCGGATCCCGGCGGTGCGCGCGATCTATCGCGGCCTGAAGCAGGTGTTCGAGACGCTGTTCTCGGGCAAGGGCTCGAGCTTCCGGAAAGTCGGCCTTGTCGAGTTTCCTTCGCCGGGCATGTGGTCGATCGTGCTGATCTCGCAATCGCCGAACGAGGACATCTCCCGCAGCCTGCCGGGGCAGGAGGAGCATGTCTCGGTGTTCCTGCCGTGCTCGCCGAACCCGACCACCGGCTTCTTCTTCTATGTCCCCAAGAGCAAGATCATCGAGGTCGATCTCACCGCCGAAGACGCCGCGACGCTGATCATGTCGGCCGGCGTGGTGCAGCCGGGCTCGGCGCCCGATCCGAAGAAGGCGGCCGCGCTTGCGGGCATGGCGAATGCCGCGCGGATCGCCAATGCCTCCACGCTCCGGCCCGAGCCTGCGAAGGCGGAGTAGGGCCATTCCGTCGCGGGATGGTCGCGTTCACGCGGGCGCATTCGCCCTCTGCTAGTCTCAGGTCGACCGGGCTGCCGCTCGGCGTTCGAGCTGGAGTGCATGATGTCCAAAACCATTGCGATCCTCGCCCCCGGTGCCATGGGAAGCGCCGTGGCCCGCCGACTCAGCGAGCATGGTGCGCGCGTGCTGACGTCCTTGAAGGGGCGTAGCGAGGCGACGCTGAAACGCGCAGCGGACGCCGGCATGGTCGGCGCCGAGGACGACGCGATCGCGGATGCCGACATCATCCTCTCGATCGTGCCGCCGGGCGAAGCCGTGGCGCTGGCCGAACGGCTGGCCGCGCTGATTGTCAGGCGCGAGAAGAAGCCGATCGTGGTCGATTGCAACGCCGTCAATGTCGATACCGTGCAAAGAATCGAGGAGATCATCGGCTCGGCGCAGGCGCCGTTCGTCGATGCCGGCATCATCGGCTTTCCGCCGCAGCGAGGTGGCAAGAGCCCGGCCTTCTACATGTCGGGCGAGCACGCCAAGGACGTCGCCGTGCTTGGGGATCTCGGCCTCGACGTGCGGCTCGTCGAAGGCCCGGTCGGCGCGGCCTCGGCGCTGAAAATGTCCTATGCCGGCATCGTCAAGGGCCTCGCCGGCATCGGCTCGGCCATGGTGATCGCGGCGACGAAAGCGGGCGCGGCCGATGCGCTGCGCGACGAGCTTGCGCTGAGCCAGCCCGCGATTTTGGCCCGGCTCGAAGTCGCGCTGCCCGACATGATCCCGAAGGCCTACCGCTGGGTTGCCGAGATGCGGGAGATTTCCGGATTCCTCGGGCCCGATCATCCGGCCAGCCAGATCTACGAGGGTTTTGCGAGGTGGTTCGAGCATTTCGCCGAGGATGCGAAGGGGGAGGCGGCGGACGCCGCGTTGATGAAGGCCTTCGCGGCGAGCATCGCGCCGAAGAAGACCTAGGGCGCGTACTCTCATGCTGCCATGTCTTGGCAGCATGACGTAGTATGCCTCGCCCGAGGCTCGCCCATGTCCCGCTCGCAACGACTGCTCGATCTGATTCAGGTGCTGCGCCGGCATCGACGGCCGGTCGCGGGCGCCGCGCTCGCCGACGAAGTCGGCGTGTCGCTCCGCACGCTCTACCGCGACATCGAGACCTTGAAGGCGCAAGGCGCGCACATCGACGGCGAAGCCGGGGTCGGCTACGTGCTGCGGCCTGGCTTCATGCTGCCGCCGTTGATGTTCAGCGAGGAGGAGATCGAGGCGCTGGTGCTCGGCTCACGGTGGGTCGCGGAACGCGCCGATCAGCCTCTCGGCGATGCCGCGCGCAACGCGCTCGCCAAGATCGGAGCGGTGCTTCCGGACGACTTGCGCGCTGGCCTCAATGCGTCGAGCTTGCTGATCGGACCGGGTGAAGCGCTCGCGGCCGGTGATACCGAACTCGCATCGATCCGCGATGCGATCCGTGCCGAGCGCAAGATGCAGATCGCCTATGCCGACGGCAAGGGAAGTCCATCGCGGCGCACGATCTGGCCGTTCGCTCTCGCCTTTTTCGATCGCGTGCGCGTCGTCGTCGCCTGGTGCGAGCTTCGTGACGGCTACCGGCACTTCCGAACGGACCGCATCACGGCGCTGAAATCGACGGCCAAACGCTATCCACGACGGCGCGCCGCTCTGTTGAAGGAATGGCGCGCTTTGGAGGGCGTGCCGGAGCAGTGATCTTCGTCGACACTGCTGACATAAACTGACAGCATGCCGAGCTATAGGTTTCTGCGTCGCGCTCACGTCACCGAGCGCCGAACGAGGAGACCTCACATGCCAGACTTCAGCTTCCTGCTGCTCCATGTCGAAAGCCCGGCGGCAAGCGCCAAGTTCTACAACGAGCTATTGGGTATCCCGATCATCGAGCAGTCGCCGACATTTGCCATGCTGCCGTTGCGTGACGGCGTGATGCTCGGATTGTGGTCGCGCGCCACCGTCGAACCGAAGACCGCGGGACAGCCCGGCAACAGTGAAATGGCGTTTACGGTCAGCGACGCGGCCGCCGTGGAGGAAACACACACGGCCTGGAAAAGGGGCGGACTTGCGATCGCCCAGGCGCCGACCCGGATGGATTTCGGCACGACCTTCGTCGCGCTCGATCCCGATGGTCACCGCTTGCGCGTATTCGCGCCGGAGGCCGCATGAGCCCGCGGAGTTGGCTCGCCGTCGCCTCGGCCGAGCACGTGCGCATCGGCCGGGCTCAAGGCTTGATCGCCTAACCCGCCCCTATCAACGGGATCGCCTCGTCCCGTTCGTACAGATACAACAGGCAGCGCAGCGCCTCGCCGCGCTCGCCCTTCAGCTTCGGATCCTCTTTGAGGATCCGCAGCGCCTCGTCTCTGGCTTGGGCGATCAGCTGGCCATGCACCTCCGGGCGCGCGATGCGGTAGCCGGGCAGGCCGCTCTGGCGCACGCCCAGCACGTCGCCTTCGCCGCGCAGCTTCAAATCTTCCTCGGCGATGCGGAAGCCGTCGGTGGTCTCGCGGATCACCTTCAGCCGCGCCTTCGACATTTCGCCGAGCGGCTCGCCATAGAGCAGGATGCAAGTTGACGCCTCCGAGCCGCGTCCGATGCGGCCGCGGAGCTGGTGCAGCTGGGCAAGGCCGAAACGCTCGGCGTTCTCGATCACCATGATGGTCGCGGCCGGGACGTCGACGCCGACCTCGACCACGGTGGTCGCGACCAGGAGGCCGATCTCGTGCGCGGCGAACTGGCTCATGACGCGGTCCTTCTCGGTGCCCTTCATCTGGCCGTGGACGAGGCCGACGCGGTCACCGAAACGTTTTTGCAGGGTCTCGAAACGCTTGGTCGCATTGGTGAGATGCTCGGTGCCCTCGGCCTCGGATTCCTCGACCAGCGGGCAGATCCAGTAGACCAGCTTGCCGGCTTCGAGCGCGCGGCCGACGCCTTCCATGACCTCGCTGATCCGGCTCATCGGCACGGCGCGGGTGTCGATCGGCTGGCGGCCGGCCGGCTTTTCGCGCAGCTCGGAAATATCCATGTCGCCGAAATAGGTCAGCACCAGCGTGCGCGGGATCGGGGTTGCGCTCAGCACCAGCACGTCGACGGCCTCGCCCTTGGATGTCAGCGCAAGGCGCTCGCGCACGCCGAAACGGTGCTGTTCGTCGACGATGGCGAGCGCGAGATCCCTGAAGACGACATCGTCCTGGATCAGCGCATGGGTGCCGACGAGCAGGTCGATCTCGCCTGCGGCGAGCTCAGTGATGATCTCGCGCCGCTCCTTGCCCTTCTCGCGGCCGGTGAGGATGGCAACGCGCAATCCCGCACGCTCGGCGAGCGGGGCGATGGTCTTGATGTGCTGGCGCGCCAGGATTTCGGTGGGCGCCATCAGCGCGGCCTGCTTGCCGACCTCGGCGACCGCGGCGGCAGCTAAGAGGGCCACGACGGTCTTGCCGGAGCCGACGTCGCCCTGCAGCAAGCGCAGCATGCGCACCGGCTGCTTCAGGTCTTCGGCGATCGCGGCCGCAGCGCTGCGCTGGGAGGGTGTGAGCGCGTAAGGCAGCGCGTCGATGATCTTGTTGCGCAGATGCCCGTCGCCGGCATTGCGCACGCCGGCGGGGCGGCGCAGCTGCGCGCGGATCAGGGCGAGCGCGAGCTGGCCGGCCAAGAGCTCGTCGAAGGCGAGGCGCGACCAGAACGGCCGGTCGGGCAAGATGTCGGTCAGCTCGACCGGCTGGTGTACGCGATTGAGCGCTTCCGCGATCGGCGGGAAGTGGCAGCGGCGCAGCACCTCCGGGCTGATCCATTCCGGCAAAGCGGGAAGCTTTTGCAACGCCTGCGCGATCGCGCGGCGGAGCGAGCCCAGCGCGAGCCCTTCCGTGAGCGGATAGACCGGGTCGATCCCCGACAGCTTCGAAATCGCCTCCTCGTCGAGCACGCGATCGGGATGCACGATCTGCGGGATGCCGTCATACATCTGCAGCGTGCCGGAGACGTAGCGTTTCGCGCCCATCGGCAGCAGCTTCTCGACATAGCCCGGCTTGGCGCGGAAGAAGGTCAGCACGACGTCGCCGGTATCGTCGCTGGCATAGACCAGATACGGCGCGCGCGCGTTGCGCGGCGGAGGCGGGCGGTGGCGATCGACGGTGACCTCCAGCGTCACCATGGTTCCAACGGCCGCGTCTCGGATCTTCGGCCGGGCGCGGCGGTCGATCACCTGGCTCGGCAGATGCAAGAGCAGATCGACCAGCCGCGGCGTCTCACTGCGGCTGAGCAGGTACTGCAGCAGCTTGTCCTGCTTCGGACCGACGCCGGACAGGCTGGTCACGGGAGCAAACAGCGGATTGAGCAGGCTGGGGCGCATACGTGGAATCTAGAACCGTTCGCTGCCGTGATGGCCAGTTTTGTGCGGGACGTCCACGGCTTTATTCCGGCCTGGCCACGACGGGCCTCCCTGGACCGGCGGAGTGCTGCCGGTCCAGGCGCGATCATGCTATGCGGCGCGAAACGCCGCGCCTTTGAACCGCTTGACCGGCCGGCCGCGCTCGAGTTGATCATGTGCCGCGTGCGCTTCGGTCCGGGCGGCGATCGCGGCCAGCTCGCCTTGCAGCCTGAGCAAGGCCGCCAACCGGTCCAGTGCCAGCGCCTTGTTCCGATGCTGCGAACGTTCTTCGCGCGCCACGACCGCAAGCCCGCTCGGAAGGTGGACGGCCCGCACGGCGCTTTCGGTCTTGTTCTGGTGCTGGCCGCCCGGGCCGCCGGCACGGAAAGCTTCAAAGCGAACATCCCCGGCGTTGATCGCCTTCGGCGCGTCGGGCAGCGCAGGAAGCTCGACAATTCCGATGAACCAGTTCTTGCGCTTGTGATGCGGCCTCAGCGGGCTCTGCGCCGTCCATTGGATCGCGCCGATCCACGGCCGCGCAAAGGCAGCCGCGCCATCGCCATGGACGACGACGACCGCCGATGCCGGGCCGTGCTTGTCGGGGCGGGGGCCTTCAAGATGGTCGGTATCGAAGCCGAGCGCGGTCGCTTCGGTGATGAGCGCTGCAACGGCGTTCGCGACCGCGATCCGGCATTCCGCCGGACCGCGTCCGCTGGTGAACAGGAGCCGGATCATCGGCGCTCCTCCTTCCAGCTCCTGTCGCGCTTGCCGCTGGTCGCGGCGGTGGACTGGCCCTTCTTGAAGGTCAGCAGCGGCCGGAACGTGGCCACCACGCGCACGAGACCGAACTCCACGAGATCGGCGATGACGCGCTCGATGCTCTTGTAGGCGTCCGGCGCTTCCTCCGCGAGCAGGCCGCGATCGCCGCAGACGACGATGCCGCCGAACGGGTTGCGTTCCAGCTTTGCGACGACCGACTTCTTGACCCGGACGCGGCCATGCATGGACGCACGGTCGTATTTGCGCCCCGCGCCGTGCGCGAGCGATGCAAGCGCTTCGGTCTGCATGTCCGCCAAAGGCTCGACCAGATACGACAGCGTTCCGCGCGACCCAGGCACCGGCACCAGTCCGCGATCGGC
This sequence comes from Bradyrhizobium sp. CCBAU 11357, assembly GCF_028128865.1. NCBI lineage: Bacteria > Pseudomonadati > Pseudomonadota > Alphaproteobacteria > Hyphomicrobiales > Nitrobacteraceae > Bradyrhizobium > Bradyrhizobium sp. CCBAU 11357. Next base: position 226,430 of record NZ_LBJW01000106.1, read on the forward strand.
CGCCGCCGCTCCCTTGCGATGCAGTGCCAGGACGTCACCGGCGGCGTCACGCCGGCACTCGACCATGTTGTGCGCGAGGTCGCTCACGAGGCGCAGACTGGCGCGCGCGGTAGTTCCGGTCCGCTCTGCGATGATGTGGCGATTGAGCTTCGCCCATCGCACCGCGTGATCGTGGTCCGCCAGATAGGCATTTGCCGCGTCGCTGCCGATGGACAGGGACGCCTGTCCGCCGTGCAAGGCCTGCTCCAGGATCGAGAAACCGAGGCCTCGCGAGCCCGAGTGAACCAGGACATAGGCGAGGTTCCGGTCGAGGCCGGCGCGTGCAGCTGCATCCGGCGCCAGGATCTCGTCGAGGGCCTGGAGCTCGCAGAAATGATTGCCGCCGCCGATGCTGCCGAGCGCGGCATCGAAGGCGGTGGCGCCGAGGTCCGCGTCGGCCAGCACGGTCTCGACGTCGCCGTCCCAGGGCTGGTCGAGCGCGTGCATGCGCTCGGCAAGATGATCGAGCCGCAGCTTGCGCGCCGCGATGTCGAGCTCAAACAGGCCCATGCCGCAGCCGATGTCGGAGCCGACCAGTTGCGGGTGGATACGCTCGGACAGAATGGCGCAGCCGACGGGGCCATACTTGCCGGGATGCAGATCGGGCATGGCCGCGACCGCGCGCACTCCGGGAAGACCCGCGACCTGTTCCAGTTGCAGTGTTGCGTTGCCTTCGATCCACGATTTGGACGAGGCGAAGAGGTGGATCGGCGCGCGGCCGTCCACGTTGGGAAAAGTGCCCATTGAAAGCTTTCAGAAGATAGGGATCGTCGACACGCGCGAGGCGCGCGTGGTTTCCCTAACGGCGCGGCCAACGCTCGCGCAGTTTAGGCGATGCCCTCGACGGGGCGGCGAGACATGATCGTCATCGAGCCTTCTCCCAGAGATGACCGCGCCAGAAGGGGCGCCGGATCGGGCGACACACATAGCGGCGAAATTGCAAAGTCGCAAGTCACAGTTGCTGCGTGGCGGTGGCGCGGCTCTTCCCGTTGCGGGTGGGTCCGGTGATCGGACCTGCAGGCCACACCCGGCATTTTTGCACGGATCCTCGCGGGGAAGACTGCTGACTTTCCAGGGGGCAGGGCCTATATCACCCCCGCCCGGCACGTCCGGGCTTTCTGCGTTTGACTGGATTTGAGACATGACGGGAACGACACGATCGAGCAGCGGGCTGGATGACCGCCGCAAGCGGCTTCTGTTCCGCTGCTGGCACCGCGGCACGCGCGAGATGGACCTGATCCTCGGCCGCTTCGCGGATGCCGAGATCGGCAATTTGTCCGACGCCGAGCTCGGCGAGCTCGAGCGCCTGCTCGAGGTCAACGATCCCGATCTCTACGCCGCCATCACCGGCGACAAGGTGCTGCCGGCCGACGTCACCGGCGCGCTGTTTGCCCGCATCAAGGCGTTTCCGATCGCGGACGGCAAGGCATGAAGCAGGGGATGAAATCTCCGGCCGAGCTGCTCGCGCCCGGCCGCGCGCTGACGCTTGCCAATGTCGCCGAGGGCGCCGAAGGCCTCGTCGTCTCCGATCTCGCCCGTGCCATCGCGGCGCGGCCGAAGAAGCCGGCCGTCAGCCTTGCGGTGGTCTGCCGCGACGGCGGGCGCATGCAGTCGCTCGAACGCGGCTTGCGGTTCTTCGCGCCCGATCTGCCGGTGCTGACCTTCCCGGCCTGGGATTGCCAACCCTATGACCGTGTCTCGCCACATGGCGGCATTCTCGCGCAGCGCCTGACCACGCTGGCGCGGCTGGCCTCGCTCACCGGTAGCGACAAGCCGCTGATCGTGCTGACCACGGTGAACGCGGTGGTGCAGCGCGTGCCCGCGCGCGAGCTCGTCGCGGCGCAGGCGCTGTCGGTCGCGCCGGGCAACGTCGTGCCGATGGACACCGTCGTGGCCTGGCTGGAGCACAACGGCTACAACCGTTCCTCCACCGTGCGCGAGCCCGGCGAATACGCCGTGCGCGGCGGCATTCTGGACCTGTTTCCGGCCGGCCTCGAGCAGCCGGTGCGCTTCGACTTCTTCGGCGACAGCCTGGAATCGATCCGCTCCTTCGATGCCGAGACCCAGCGCACGCTGCTCGACATGCGCGCGCTCGACCTCGTGCCGGTCTCGGAGTTCCAGCTCGTCACCGACACCATCCGCAGATTCCGCATGGGCTATGTCGCCGAGTTCGGCGCGCCCGAGCGCGACGATGCGCTGTATGAAGCCGTCAGCGAGGGTCGTCGCCATCCCGGCATGGAGCACTGGCTGCCGCTGTTCCAGGACCGCATGGACACGCTGTTCGACTATCTGCAAGGCGCATCCGTCGCGATCGAGCCGCAGGCTGAGGACGCCGTGCGCGAGCGCTTCAAGCAGATCCTCGATTATTACGAGGCGAGGCGCGAGGCGATGGAGCATCCCGGCGGCGGCGCGATCTACAAGCCGCTGCCGCCCGACCGGCTGTATCTGACCGAGGAGGAATGGGGCAAGCGCCTCGGCGAGATCCCGCTGGCGCGGCTGACGCCGTTCTCCGTGCCGACCGACGGCACCGGAGTCGTCGATGCCGGCGCACGCAAGGGCCGCGACTTTGCGCCGGAGCGCAACGACAGCAATGTCAACGTGTTCGAGTCCGTGGTCAGCCACGTCATGGCGCTGCAGGCGCAGCGCAAGAAGGTCGTGATCGCGCTGTGGACGGAGGGCTCGCGCGATCGCATGAATTCGATGCTGCGCGACCACAAGCTCGCCCACACCACCAGCGTCAACTCCTGGCGGACGGTGCAGGCGACGCCGCGCAACGAGACCATGCTCGCCGTGCTCGGCCTCGAAAGCGGCTTCGAGACCGACGAGATCGCCGTCATCAGCGAGCAGGATATCCTCGGCGACCGCCTGGTGCGGCCGCGCAAGGCCAGCCGCAAGCTCGACAATTTCATCTCGGAGGTGACGAGCCTCGCCGCCGGCGACATCGTCGTGCACGTCGATCACGGCATCGGCCGGTTCATCGGCCTGCAGACGCTGGACGTTGCCGGCGCACCGCATGACTGTCTCGAGCTGCACTATGCGGCCGAGACCAAGCTGTTCCTTCCGGTCGAGAACATCGAGCTGCTGTCGCGTTACGGCTCTGATCAAACCACGGTCGAGCTGGATAAGCTCGGTGGCTCGGGGTGGCAGACACGCAAGGCGAAGCTCAAGAACCGCATCCGCGAGATCGCGGGCGAGCTGATCAAGATCGCGGCCGAACGCATGCTGCACGAGGCGCCGAAGCTGCCGGTGCAGCAGGGCGTCTACGACGAGTTCTGCGCGCGCTTCCCCTATGACGAGACCGAGGACCAGCTCGGCGCCATCGAGTCCACGCTGAAGGATCTCGAAAAGGGCCGCCCGATGGACCGGCTGATCTGCGGCGACGTCGGCTTCGGCAAGACCGAGGTGGCGCTGCGCGCCGCCTTCGCGGTCGCGCTCGACGGCAAGCAGGTCGCGGTCGTGGTGCCGACCACGCTGCTGGCGCGCCAGCATTACCGGACCTTCACCGAGCGCTTCAAAGGCTTCCCTGTCAACGTCGCGCAAGCCTCGCGCCTGATCCCCACAAAACAGCTCAACGAGGTCAAGAAGGGCATCGCCGACGGCTCGGTCGACATCGTCGTCGGCACCCATGCGCTGCTCGGCAAGACGATCAAGTTCCGCGACCTTGGCCTGCTCATCGTCGACGAAGAGCAGCATTTCGGCGTCAGCCACAAGGAGCGGTTGAAGGCGCTCCGTGCCGAGGTCCACGTGCTGACGCTGTCGGCAACCCCGATCCCGCGCACGCTGCAATTGGCACTCACCGGCGTGCGCGAGCTCTCGATCATTGCCTCGCCCCCGGTGGATCGCCTGGCGGTGCGCACCTTCGTCGCCCCGCACGATCCCTTGATGATCCGCGAGGCGCTCTTGCGCGAGCGTTATCGCGGCGGCCAGGCGTTCTACGTCGTGCCGCGCATCGACGATCTCGCCGAGGTCAAGGACTTCCTCGACAAGAACGTGCCGGAGATGAAGGTCGCGGTCGCGCACGGCCAGATGCCCCCTGCCGTGATCGAGGACATCATGACCGCGTTCTACGACGGCAAGTTCGACATTCTGTTGTCGACCACGATCGTCGAGTCCGGCCTCGACATCCCCAACGCCAACACGCTGATCGTGCATCGCGCCGACATGTTCGGCCTTGCCCAGCTCTACCAGCTGCGCGGCCGCGTCGGCCGCTCCAAGCTGCGGGCCTACGCGCTGTTCACGCTGCCGGCGCAGCAGAAGATCACGGTGCAGGCGGAGCGCCGGCTCACCGTGCTGCAATCGCTGGAGACGCTGGGCGCCGGCTTCCAGCTCGCCTCGCACGACCTCGACATTCGCGGCGCCGGCAATCTCTTGGGCGAGGAGCAGTCCGGCCACATCAAGGAGGTCGGCTTCGAGCTTTATCAGTCAATGCTGGAGGAGGCGATCGTCAACCTGAAGGCCGGCGTGTCCGAGCCCGCCGCCGACCGCTGGTCGCCGTCGATCACTATCGGCATGCCCGTGCTCATCCCCGAGGATTACGTCAGCGATCTCTCGGTGCGGCTGTCGCTATACCGGCGCCTCGCCGATCTCGACACCGAGGAGGAGATCGAGAATTTCGGCGCCGAGATGCGCGACCGCTTTGGCGTGCTGCCGGACGAAGTGCGCTATCTGTTCAAGGTCGCCGCGATCAAGGCGTTCTGCCGCCGGGCCAATGTCGAGAAGATCGACGCCGGCCCGAAGGGCGCTGTCATCGTCTTCCGCGACAATTCCTTCGCCTATCCCGATCGCCTCGTGACCTTCATCCGCAGCTACGGCCAAGCCGCCAAGGTGCGCCCCGACATGAAGGTGGTGTTCCTGCAGGACTGGGAAACGCCGGAAGAGCGCCTCGCCGGCACGACGGAGATCATGCGGCAGCTGGCGCAGCTCGCGGAAAGCAAGAAGGCGGCGTGAGCGCACCAGCCTCACCACGTCATTGCGAGGAGCCCTTGCGACGAAGCAATCCGGAATCTTTCCACGGAGACAGTCTGGATTGCTTCGCTGCGCTCGCAATGACGGTGGTTGTTGCGGCAGCTCGCGAGAAAGCTACGACGCCGCCCTTGACGCGTCGGCCGACAGCCGCGCCAGCAGCGACCTTGCCGTATCCGAGGGCGACAGCGAGTCCACGCTGACCACGGGATCGCTGCGCATCTCGTGCTTGCCGTTCGAGGTGTGGCGCATCACCGCCGACAGGCGGCGGGCGATCATATGCGCGGTGCGGAAGTCGGTCTCGGCGAACACCACGATCACCGAGCCGTCCTTCTGCGCCGCGCCAAAATCCATCTGCCGCATCAGGCGGCTCAAAATGCGCGCGGCGTCGAGCTGGGCGCGGGAATTGTTGGGGTCGAAGGCGAAGCGGGCGACGGAGAGGCCGCCGCCGCGGGCGAGCGTCTGCTCGACCGCCTTGGCGAAATCACGGGCGAAGGCTTCCACCGTGAGCAGGCCGCTGCGCGGGTCGAGCCAGCCGCCGGCATCGATCGAGCGCAAGGTGCGGCTCAGCTGCGCTTCCATGGCGTGCTGGTGGATCAGGGGCAGCGCGTTAGCCGCGATCCTCGCCGGCTCGCCCGCGATCAGCTCGAGATTGGGCAGGTCGTAGCTTTGGGTGAGCTGGTGGGCGGTGACGACCACGGGCAGGCTGCGGAAGCGAGCGTCCTCGGCGAGCACGGTTAGAAACGCATCGGTCACGCGCGCGGTAAAACCTTCGGCGAGCACGACGCCGTCGAGGTCGCGGGTGTTGAGGTGTTTTGCGGCGGCCTCGATCGAGAGCGCGCCGACCACGCCGATGCGTTCACCGAGCGCGACCGAGAGCGCGGGATAGGCGGCGCCGCGGCCGATCAGGAGCACAGTGGCGTCACGGGCGGGATCGCCTTCCGGCAGCGCAAACTTCACCTCGGGCAGCCGGCGCAGAACCGTTGCGTGCAATGTACGCACGCGCAGCGCGGCCCGGAGCCGCGCGATCAGCCGGTCGGGATTGCCGCCGCGCGAGGAGAAGGGCAGGGCGTTGTTCGGCAGCGTGCCCGCTGCATCCAGGGCCACGAAGGGCAGGTACGGCGATTGATCGGCGATCTTCTTTGCAAGCCGCGTCACATGCACCTCGTGTCCGGCATGCACCGCAGCAAGAACCGCGGCCGGCTGCACCTCTTCGACCGCGCGCGATGCGCTGGTCCAGTCGGTGTCGACGACGGGAAAGAGCCGGGCCTCGTCCAGCGCCGCCACGAAGGCGGGACGTTCGGCATCGGACACAAACAGGATCGGGCCCGCCTGGGACATCGAGACACTCAAGATCACGCAACAGATACCGCGCAATCTAGTTTGGCCGCCTTAATGCTGCGTCAACGCAAGCGCTGAAACCGCGCCTAGGCCGCCCCGGAGCGGTCCCGAAAAGCCTCGACCATCAGGGGGTTAAGCCCGAGCTCGCTGAGCGCCTCGCGGGCGCGGGCATTGTCCTGGGCGCGCCCGGCGAGCCGGTGGCCGGAGAGGCGGTCGGGCAGCGCCGTGAGCAGGGCACCCTGGCCGAGCCGGCGCGCCCATTCCTGCAGGTCGTTGGAGAGGAAGCGATAGCCGCCGACGGCCATGATGCCGGAGGGCGGCGCGGTGATGCAGATCGCGCCGCTCGGGCGGTCGAGCCGCGCGGCATAGCCGGTGTCGACATAGTCGCGCGGCGGCTGCGCCGTCAGTGTCTCGCCGACCGGTTGCGGCGGGGCGTAGGCTGCGATCGGCACCATCGCGCCGCGCAGGCCAAGCGTGCCCTTCGGCGTCAGCAGGATTTCGCCGGCGATGGAGGAGCCGGACTGCTCGCGCGGAGCGCCGTGCGGTCCGGGCATCACAGGCACCGGCATGCCGTCCTCGCCGCGGCGGGCGCCGAACAATCCGGCCTCGCCAAACAGGTAGACGTCGGTCAGCGGCGCATGCGGCGCGATCCAGGCATCGCTTGCCGCGACCTGCTCGGGCGCGCGCCACAGGCCGATGACGTTGCGCAAGGTGGGCATCCGCGCCGCGAGGTCGGCATCGCCGAGCCGCAGCGCGAGCTGCGCCGGCGCGATCAGCACCTCGCATTCGTGCTCGTTGATCTGCTGCTCGAGCACGTCGTTTTCGAACGGATGATGCAGCGCCAGCGTGCCGCCGGAGAGCAGCCACACCGCGAGCGAGGAGGCGAGCCCCGCGAACGACATCGGCGTGAACGCCGCCATCACCGTCGCGCCCTGCTTGATGTCGGCCTCGAGCGACATCGCAAGGCCGCCCGCGATCAGGCTGAAATGCGGCCGCGGCACCGGCCGGAATCCCTCCGCCGTGACGTCGAACGAGATCATGGCCGCCTTGCGGCCGTCCTGGATCACGGCGCGCGTGGTGCCGGGCGGGCGTGCCAGGACGTCGTCGAGCGAAGCCATGCCTTCGGGCAGGTCGCTTCCGAAGCCGTAGACGTGCCGGATCGAGAACGCCTCGGCCGCAGCGTGCATGGCGAGATCGGCATAGCTGACGCCGTCGACCGTGCTCATGGTGACGATGGCGCGCGCGGCGGTGCGGTTGAGCGCGGCGGTCAGTTCCGCATGGCGCCAGAGCAGCGGCAGCACGGCGACGACGAGGCCGGCGCGATGGGCGGCGAGCACGGTCAGCACGAACTCGACCGTGTTGGGCAACTGGATCGCAATCACGGAATTGGCCGGCAGGCCCGATTCGACGAAATGCGCCGACAGCGCCTCGATGGCGGTATCGGCCTCGGCATAGGTCATCCGCCGCGGCTGGTGCCCGGTAATGCGCGCCTTGTTGAGCGGATCGAGCAGGGCGGTCGCCCGCGGCTGCCGCGTCAGCGTGCGCTGAAACAATGTGTCGAGCGTCGGCGATACGGCTGGCTGGTTCACGGCGTCACTTCGCTTGATGAGCTTGCGGCTGCCCCTTCGACCACCACGTCTCCGGCAAATAGCCCGAGAGCGAGGTGGTCTTGGGCCGTTCTATCCGATTCCAGCGCGCGATCCATTGCTCCGATACGTTAAACAGCGGGATTGTGTAGACGCCCGCGATCAGGACGCGGTCGAGTGCGCGCACCGCCGAAACGAAATCCGTATGTTCACGGGCCTCGAGCAGGGCGGCGATCATCGCATCGACGGCGGGATCCCTGGCGCCCATGTAGTTGCGGGTGCCCGGATTGTCCGCGGCCGCGCTGCCCCAATAGAAATACTGCTCGTTGCCGGGCGACAGCGACTGGTCCCAGCGGTTCTGGATCATGTCGAACTCATAGGCGAGCCGGCGCTGGTCAAATTGCACGGGATCGACCGAGCGCACGCTGGCCTCGATGCCGGCGCGCCTGAGGTCGCGCTGGAAGGCGAGCGCGATGCGCTCCTGGTCGCGTGTCGTGACCATGATCTCGAAGGTGAAGGGGGCCTTGGTCGCGCGGTTGCGCAGCACGGTGCCGTCGAGATCGTAGCCGGCCTCAGACAGCAGCTTCAGCGCGGCGCGCAGCGTGGTGCGGTCGCGGCCTGATCCGTCGGTGACCGGCAGGCGGTAGCTGCCCTCCAGGATGTCGGGCGGGATCTGCGCGGCGAACGGTTTGAGCAGCTCGCGCTCGCGCGCATCGGCAGGCCTGCCATAGGCCGACAGCTCCGAGCCGGCGAAATAGCCGGCCACGCGCGAATAGAGCCCGAAGAAATAGCTGCGGTTGACCAGCTCGAAATCGAACAGCAGCGTCAGGGCCTGCCGCACGCGGATGTCGGCGAAGATCGGACGGCGGGTGTTGAACACCAGGAATTCGGACGGCTGCGGCATGCCGGGCTTGACGGTGTCGCGGATCACCTCGCCGCTTCTGGCGGCCGGAAAGTCATAGCCGTCGCGCCAGCGCAAGGGCTCGTGCTCGACGCGGAAATCGTAGAGGCCGCGCTTGAATGCCTCGAACTGGCCGTTCGCCTCGCGAAAATAGTCGAGCCTGATCTCGTCGAAATTGTAGAGCCCGCGATTGATGGCGAGGTCGCGGCCCCAATAATCGGGATTGCGCGTGAGCGTCACGCTGGCGCCCGGCTTCACCGCCGTGACCCGATAGGGGCCCGAGCCGAGCGGCGCCGTCAGCGTCGTCTCCTCGAAGGTCGCGACGTCGATCGCGTGCTTGGGCAGGATCGGCATCAGGCCGAGAATCAGCGGCAGCTCGCGGTCGTTGGCGCCGGTTAAGTCGAATCGGACGGTGAGAGGATCGGGCGCTTCGGCCTTCGCAACCTTGCTGTAATACTGCCGGTGATTGGGACGGCCGCGGTCGCGCAGCAGCAGCCACGAGAACAGCACGTCCTCGGCCGTGACCGGCTTGCCGTCGGAGAAGCGGGCGCGGGGATCGAGACGGAAGGTGACGAAGCTTCGCTCGTCATTGGTTTCGACCGTTCTGGCGAGCAGGCCGTAAAGCGTGAACGGCTCGTCCTGCCCGCGCGCCAGCAGGCTCTCGACCACGTAGTTGCGGACCGGCTGCACCGCCAATCCCCTGACGATGAAGGGATTGAGGCTGTCGAAGGTGCCGAGAATACCCCAGGTCAGGCGTCCGCCCCTGGGGGCATCGGGGTTGGCATAGGGCATGTGGCTGAAATCGGCGGGCTTGGCCGGCTTGCCGTGCATCGCGATCGCATGGGCCTCCTCGGCCGCGGCGGCGCCGGCCGACAGCACCCCGCCAAGCGCAAGGGCAAGCGCACAGAGGCGGAGGCCGGGGCCCTCGAAGAGGCGCTGGAACATGAACATCGGCACACGGTGATTCGAGGACCGGCGGGCTCGAATCTTATCACAGGGAATTTGATGGGGCTTTTGCACCAGACCGGCCAAAGACGCTTGTCGGCATTGATCTTTTCGTCGGCCACGTTAAGAAGGCACCCAATCGCGCAAGAGCGTCGAGCCCGTCACTTATCCGCCTCAATTGACGGGAAGAGAGCCGCGCCCAAGGCGGCCAGGTTCGGCGCTTCGGAGCGGTTCGGGCACTTCCCGTTCAGAAAGGGTTTTCCGCAATGAATTTCCGTTACTTGGCCGCGTCCGTCCGGCCGCGCGGGCGACTTCTCGCCCTGTTGACGGCGACGGCGTTGGCCGTTCCGTTTGCCGCCGAGGCCCAGACCCCTGCGCCGGCCCCCGGCGCACCCGCTGCGCCCAAGGCCTCCCCGGCCCCGGCTCCGAAGGCGGCTCCCAAGGCAGCTCCCAAGGCTCCGGCGCCCGCAGCATCCCCGCAGGCTCCCGCGCAGCAAGGCGCCCCGCAGCAGGGCGCGGCCCAGCCCGCCGATCAGCAGATCCAGCTGATCTATGCGCCCTGGACCAAGTTCTGCCTCAAGGGCCAGGACGCCAATGCCAAGCAGGTCTGCTTCACCGGCAAGGACGGCCGCATCGAATCGGGTCAGCCGGTCATCGCGGCCGTGATCATCGAGCCGGAAGGCGAGCCGAAGAAGATCCTGCGCGTGACGCTGCCGCTCGGCATGCAGCTCGTGCACGGCACCCGCATCATCGTCGACAGCAACGCGCCGCTGCAGCAGCCCTATGTGATCTGCTTCCAGAACGGCTGCATGTCCGACTATGAGGCCACGCCCGAGCTCATCAACAACATGAAGAAGGGCCAGAATCTCGTTGTCCAGGCGATCAACGCCAACGGCGCGCCGCTGACCCTGCCGCTGCCGCTCACCGGCGAATTCCAGAAGGCCTATGACGGTCCGCCGACCGATCCGAAGGTGTTCGAGGAAACCCAGAAGAAGCTCCAGGAAGAGCTTCAGAAGAAGGCCGACGAGCAGCGCAAGAAGCTCGAGCAGCAGGGCACGCCTCCCGGCGCAGCTCCGGCCGGCTCGAAGTAATCGGGAGCTCGATTCCCGAACATGAAAAAGGCGCTCATCTCGAGCGCCTTTTTTGCTGGCCGCATGTCGGCGGCGAAACTCAGTTCAGCGACGGATTGCGCGGGCGATAGCCGCCGGCCTTGTCCTTGATGAAGATCTCCGCAACCTGGGAATGCCGGACCGGCTCGCCCGAATCATCCGGCAACAGGTTCTGCTCAGAGACATAGGCGACGTATTCGGATTCAGCGTTCTCCGCGAGCAGGTGATAGAACGGCTGGTCCTTGTGGGGCCGCACCTCCTCCGGGATCGACAGCCACCACTCCTCGGTGTTGTTGAATTCCGGATCGATGTCGAAAATCACCCCCCGGAACGAGAAGATCCGGTGGCGAACGACCTGTCCGATCTGGAATTTGGCGGTCCGCGCTTTAATCATTCCCCGTCGATAGACCAGGATTGTGGCCGATGCTAGTGCCCTTAGCTGGAATTAACCTTCGTTTCCGGGACGGATAGCCCCCAAGCCTTCAGAAAAAACTTCAGCAATGGTCGATATCCTCAATCTGGCGCTACCTTATTTCGGCTTGATCTTCGTCGGTTTCGCCTGCGGCAAGGTCAAATCCATCCCGGAATCGGGGCTCGCCTGGATGAACTTCTTCCTGCTCTACGTGTCGCTGCCGGCGCTGCTGTTTGCGATCATGTCGAAGACGCCGTTTTCGGAATTGAACAATCCGCCGTTCCTGGTGGCGACGACGCTGTCGACGGTCGCGGCATTCACGCTGGCGCTGGTTGTCGGCAAGCTGCTCGGACGGCTGACGCTGCGCGAAGCGACGCTCGCGGGCCTCTCCGGCAGCTACGGCAATATCGGCTATATGGGCCCGGGCCTCGCGCTCGCGGTGCTCGGGCCGAAGGCGGCTGCGCCGACCGCGCTGATCTTCTGCTGCGACAGCATCTTCCTGTTCACGATCGTGCCGCTCTTGATCGAGCTGTCCGACCGCGACCATCCCTCGTTCGTCCACGCCTTCGGCGTCGTGCTCAAGCAGATCGTGCTCAATCCGCTGATCATGTCAGTCTGCTTCGGTGCGGCGGTGGCGGCATTGCATATCGAGCTGCCGGTCGCGCTCGACCGCACCATCACCTTCCTGCAGAACGCGGCCGCGCCGACTGCGCTGTTCGTGCTCGGCGTGACCGTGGCGCTCCGTCCGTTCGATCGGGTGCCGTGGGAGGTGCCGGGCGTGATCGCGGTCAAGCTGCTGATCCATCCGCTCGCGGCATTCGCCCTGATGCTGGCGTTCGGCCCGTTCGCGCAGCCCTGGGCCGCCACCGCCGTGCTGATGGCCTCGCTGCCGCCGGCACTCAACGTGTTCGTCATCGCGCGGCAGAACGATGCCTGGATCGAATCCGCCTCCGTGGCGGTGCTGCTCGGGACGTTCGCGTCGGTGGTCACGCTGACCAGCGTGATGTGGGCGATCCAGACGGGAAGGTTGGCGTTTCCCTGAGGGGTTCAACTCCTGACAACACGAACGGTGCGCTCCCTCTCCCGCTTGCGGGGGAGGGTTGGGGAGGGGGCTCTCTCCGCGTCGGGATTGTCGGAGAAAATCCCTAAATGGAGAGAGCCCCCACCCGGCGCTTCGCGCCGACCTCCCCCGCAAGCGGGAGAGGTTGCACCGCGCCCGCGGCTCGATCCAATCCAACCAAAGTCGGCGCGCGGTAACGCGTCTGAGAATTACCGCCGCCAGGTCGGCGTCAGGCCTTCGCGCATCGCAAAGCGCCGGAGCGGGCCGATGGCACCGAGGAGGTGCATGCCGATTGCGCGGACGGGCTGGAGCGGCAGGAAGTCGTTGAGCAAGGAGCGGTTGGCGATGTCGATCGCAAAGGTGCGGCTCAAGATGTCCGGCCGGCGGGCGCGATCATAGCGCTTGAGCACGTCGTCCGCACCGGGATCCCGTCCCGCGGCGATGGCATCGCCCGCGAGCCGGGCGATGTCCGCGGCATCGCGCAGGCCGAGATTGAGGCCCTGCGCGCCGATCGGCGGCACCACATGGGCGGCTTCGCCGACCAGCGCGATACGGTCGCGACCGAAGGATTTCGGACGCTCGATCGCGAGCTGGAACAGGTTGCGCCCGGGCTCGACATTCATGCGTCCCAGGATCGAATGCGACTGCTTCTCGATCGCCGCCGACAGCTCCTCGTCGCTCAGGCCGCGCAGCCGTTCGGCCTCCGCTGGCGCCGAAACCCAGACGATGCTCGAGCGGTCGGCGGGCAGGGGCACGAACACGCAAGGCCCGTGCGGCGTGTGGAACTCGGTCGAGACGTTGCGGTGGGGCCGGGCATGACCGACGTTGAAGGTCAGCGCGGTTTGGCTCAGCTCGCGCCGCGTCACCTCGATGCCGGCGGCCTCGCGGCACAGCGAGTGCCGGCCGTCGGCGCCGACCACGAGGCGCGCCGAGAGAAACTGTCCGGACGCCGTGCGCAATGCGACGTCGTCGGCTTCGATGACCACGCTTTCGGCCTCGTCGTCGAAGCGGACCAGATTGGGCAGCTCGGCCGCGCGCGCTTCCAGCGCCAGCATCAGCGCGCGGTTGTCGATGTTGTAGCCGAACGCGTCGATGCCGATTTCGTGACAGGAGAAGCGCACCTCCGGCGCGCGGAACAGCCGGCCGGTGTCGTCGACGAGGCGCATGACTTCCAGCGCAGCAGCCTTGTCCCGGCAGCGCGACCAGACGTCGAGGCTTTCCAATAGATCGATGGAGGCACCGAGCAATGCGGTGGTGCGATTGTCGGCATAGGGAACGCGGCGCGCCACCAGTGCGGTCCGGGCACCCGCCTGCGCCAGGGCGATCGCCGCGGCAAGTCCGGCCGGTCCGCCGCCGACCACGGCCGCGTCATGGAGTGTCGATGCATCTGTCATGGAGCGACATTTGACACGCCGGGCGGCAAATTCAAGCCCACCTATATTTCCCTGATTTTATGGCGAATTGTGCGATCGTGCGCCGCAATGGCGGATGTGCAAACCGGTCGCATTCTGATAGCAGAAGCCATGGATATTCAGCAGGATTCCCTGAAGCCGAGACCGGCGATCCGCGCCGCGGCCTTCTCCGTGCACATCTTCACCGCATTCGGCGCGGCGATCGCGCTCCTGGCGATGCTGGAGGCCGTGCGCGAGCACTGGGCGGCGATGTTTCAATGGCTGGGCGTCGCGCTGATCATCGATGCGGTCGACGGGCCGATCGCGCGCCGGCTCGACGTCAAGAACGTGCAGCCCAACTGGTCGGGTGACGTGCTCGATCTCGTGGTCGACTTCGTCACCTATGTGTTCGTGCCGGCCTATGCGATCGTCGCCAGCGGCATGCTGCTGCCGGTCGCGGCTCCCTTGCTTGGCATCGCCATCATCGTCACCAGCGCGTTGTATTTCGCCGACCAGCGCATGAAGGCCGACGACAATCATTTCCGCGGCTTCCCGGCGCTGTGGAATGCGGCCGCGTTCTATCTGTTCCTGCTGCATTGGCCGCCGCTGTGGGCGACGCTGCTGGTCGCCGCGCTGGTCGTGCTGACGTTCGTGCCGTTCCATGTGCTGCATCCGGTCCGTGTCGTCCGGCTGCGCTGGCTGACGATGTCGCTGATCGCGATCTGGGCGGTGCTTGCCTTCTACACGCTGCAGATGGATTTTCGCGTCGGCGCCGGGGTGACCCTCGTGCTCTGCGCCATCGCGCTCTGGATCAGCTTCAGCGACGCCTTGATCCGCCTGGCGAGATCCCTGGCGAGATCCTTGGTGTGATGCACCTGTTGACCAGCCCGGAAGCCTGGGCCGCGCTGCTCACCTTGACGGCGCTCGAGATCGTGCTCGGGATCGACAACGTCATCTTCATCTCGGTGATCGTCGCACGCATCCCCAAGCAGCAGGCGCATCGCGCCCGCCAGATCGGGCTCGCGCTGGCGCTTGTCTTCCGCATCGTCCTGCTCAGCGTGCTGGTCTGGCTGATCGGTCTGACCGCACCGGTGTTTTCGTTTGCGGGTTACGACTTCTCCTGGCGCGACCTCATCCTGATCGGCGGCGGGCTGTTCCTGATCGCCAAGGCGACGCACGAGATTCACGGCGAGGTCGAAGCCGATGACGGCGAGGGCGAGGAGAAGTCCGCGGGCAACGCCTTCTTCTGGGTGATCGTCCAGATCGTGATCATCGACATCGTGTTCTCGCTGGACTCGATCATCACCGCGATCGGCATGGCCCAGGATATCGAGATCATGGTCGCGGCAGTCGTGATCGCCTGCCTGATCATGTACATTTCGTCGGGGCCGGTGTCGCGATTCGTCGCGGAGCATCCGACCACCAAGATGCTGGCACTGGCCTTCCTGGTGCTGATCGGCGTCGCGCTGGTCGCGGACGGATTCCACTTCCACATTCCGCGCGGCTACATCTATTTCGCAATTGCGTTCTCGGCGGCGGTGGAGTTCTTCAACGTGCTGGCCAAGCGCAACCGCAAGAAGGCGAGCAAGCCGTCGGTCTAGCCGTTCCTGCGGGCGTCGAGTTGACAAGGCGGGCGCGATGGCTTTCGCTCAGCCGCAAGAAGAGGAGGTCAGGTGATGACCAAAGCCATCCGTGTGCACAAGGTCGGAGGCCCCGAAGCCCTGGTCTATGAGAGCGTCGACGTGCCGGCGCCCGGGCCGGGCGAGGTGCGCATCCGCCAGCATGCGGTGGGCCTCAACTTCATCGACGTCTATTATCGCACCGGCCTCTACAAGGCGCCGGGACTGCCCTTCATCGCCGGCAACGAGGCTTCGGGCGAGGTTGTCGCGGTCGGGCCAGGCGTCACGCATTTTCATCCCGGCGACCGCGTCGCCTACTACCACAATCTCGGCGCCTATACCGGCGAGCGCAACCTGCCCTGGGAGAAGCTGGTCAAGCTGCCCGATCACATCACCTACGAGCAGGGCGCCGTGCTGATGCTGAAGGGGCTGACGGTCTGGTACCTGCTGCACAAGACCTTCAAGGTCGAGCCGCATCATCGCGTGCTGGTCCACGCCGCGGCCGGCGGCATCGGCCTGCTCGCCTGCCAATGGGCGCGGGCGCTCGGCGCGCATGTCATCGGCACCGTCGGCTCGCGCGAGAAGGCCGAGCTTGCGGAGGCCAATGGCTGCGATCACGTCATCCTCTACAACGAGGAGGATTTCGTCGCGCGCGTGAAGCAGATCAGCCGCAACGAGGGCTGTGACGTCGTCTATGACGGCGTTGGCAAGGCGACGTTCCCGGGCTCGCTCTCCTGCCTGAAGCCGCGCGGCATGTTCGTCTCGTTCGGCAATGCCTCGGGCCCCGTGCCGCCGTTCGCGATCGCCGAGCTCAACAATCACGGCTCGCTGTTCGCGACGCGGCCGAAGCTCAACGATTATGTCGGCACGCGCAAGGAACTGCTCGAAGGCGCCGACACGCTGTTCGCCGCGGTGATCAACGGCAAGCTGCACGTGCCGATCAACCACGCCTACGCGCTCAAGGACGCCGCCAAGGCGCATGTCGATCTCGAAAGCCGCAAGACCACAGGGGCTTCGATCTTGAAGCCGTAGCTCTTTCGGAATCATCGGTTTCGTAGGGTGGGCAAAGGCGCGGAGCGCCGTGCCCACCATTCTTCATGGCGGTGAGAAATGGTGGGCACGCTTCGCTTTGCCCACCCTACGGCACCTACGCCACGCGTCTTGCCGCGCCGGCCTTGGTCAAGATCGCGTCGAGACATTCGATCATCTCGGCGATCTCGCTCCTCGTGACGTTCAGCGCCGGCATGAAGCGCAAGCTGTCGACTTGCGGCGCGTTGAGCAGCACGCCGGCCTCGAACGCCTGCGCGACGATGCCGGGTGCAATCGGCAGCTTGAGATCGAGCGCGAGCAACAGGCCGCGTCCGCGCACGCCGCCGAGCCCATGCCGGGCCGAGACCTTCTGCAGCTCACTTTCGAGCAGGAGGCCGGCCTCGTTGACCGCCTTCAGGAAGTCGGGCTTCTTGACCTCGTCGAGCACCGCAAGCCCTGCCGCGCACATGATCGGGTTGCCGTTGAACGTGCCGCCCTGGTCGCCGTGCTCGAAGCATGATGCGCGTTCGGTCGCGAGCAGGGCGGCGAGCGGCACGCCGCCGCCGATGCCCTTGCCGAGCGTCATGATGTCGGGCGCGATGCCTGTATGCTCGTAGTGGAAGAGCTTCCCGGTCCGGCCCATGCCGGTCTGGATCTCGTCGAAAATGAGCAAGAGGCCATGCGCCTCGGTCAGCGCGCGCAGCTGCTGCAGGAACTGATCGGTCGCAGGCCATACGCCGGATTCCCCCTGGATCGGCTCGAGCATCACGGCGACGGTGTTGGCGTTGATCAGCTTTTCTACCGAGGCGATGTCGTTCAGCTTGGCCTTCTTGAAGCCGGCGACCTTCGGCTCGAACAGCGGCTCGAACGCCTTCTTGCCCGAGGCCGACATCGTCGCCAGCGTTCTTCCGTGGAAGCCGCCTTCGAAGCTGATGATCTCGAACGCGCCGCCTTTGTGCAGGCTGCCATATTTGCGCGCGAGCTTGATCGCGCCCTCATTGGCTTCCGCGCCGGAATTGGCGAAGAACACCTGATCGAAGGCACTGTTCTCGACCAGCGCCTGCGCAAGCTTGAGGCTCGGCTCGTTGTAGAAGGCCGGGCTCGGCGTCAGCAGCCGCCTGGCTTGAGCTGCAAGCGCATCGGCGATCGCGGGCGGGGAGTGGCCGAGGCAGTTCACGGCCCAGCCCTGCACGAAATCGAGATAGCGCTTGCGGCCGTCGTCCCAGAGGTAGGAGCCGGCGCCGCGGACGAACACGGCCTTGGGCCGTGCGGTGATGTCCATCAGCGCGTCATACGGATGCGTGGTCATGTCGTACTCCTCTGGGGGCGGGTGGAAAAAGGGGCGCAAAAAGCAGAAAGGCCGCACCTTGCGGGTGCGGCCTTTCTCGAAAACTGGCTGAATTCAGTGGTTCAGCGGCGTCCTCGGACATGGCGCACCCTCTCGTCGTCGCGGGAGCGACGGCGGAGCATTTCGGTGCGCTGGTTGGTCCGGGCGTTGATCATGGGGCGGGTCCGTACAGCCGAACGGCAGCACTTGTCAAGCAGGCTTTTTGCAGGATGCTCGCCGAGCGTGCATCGGTCAGGTCGGTGCGCGGCTTCCTCCGCCTCGTCGTCGCCCCAATCCGCGTCCGCAATCGCGGTGCCCCTGCGTGAATGGATTGAAGTGCCACATCCCTGCGTGACGATTACTCGACGCCGTAATGCGAGAACACATCGGCGATGCCGACGTTGATTGCCTTGGCGGCCGCGATGTCGCGCTCGGCGCCGTCACTGTCACCCTTCCTGCGCTTCGCCAGTCCGCGACCGTAGAGCGAGCCGTCGAGCCTCGGCTTGATGCTCAGCGCGGCATCATAGTCGGCAATCGCCGCGTCGAGGTTGCCGAGCTTGAGATGGGCGAGGGCGCGGCTGTCCAGCGTCTCGGCATCGTTGGGAGCCATCTTCAGCGACTGCTCGCAATCGGCCAGCGCCTCCTGCAGCCGGCCGACGATCGCGCGGGTGAAGCAGCGCGAATTGAACACGTCAGCCCGGTTCGCATTCGCTCTGATGGAGCGGTCGTAATCGTCGAGCGCCAGCGCATAATCGTGCGCATCGAAATACATGTTCGCGCGCGCATAGAAGTCGCGGTCGTTGTTCGGACTGAGATCGATCGATCTGGCGAAATCGGCCAGCGCTCGGGGGCGGTCGCCGCGGTCGCGATAGATGCGGGCGCGGTTGCCGTAGGCTGGCCCGTAGTTCGGATTGAACTTGATCGACAGATCGAGGTCCGCAAGTGCGCTCGCATCGTCGCCGTGGTTGCTGAAGGCGGTGCCGCGATTGAAATAGGCGAGCGCGAATTTCGGATCGAGCTTGATAGCCTGATCGTAGTCGGCCATCGCGAGCTCGTAGGCCTTCTTGTGAATGTGGGAGTTGCCGCGGTTGTTGAAATAGAGCGGGTCGCGGGCGTTCAGCCGAATGGCGCGCGTATAGTCGGCAATGGCGCGGTCGGCGTCGCCGAGATCGTCATAGGCGATGCCGCGATTGTACAGGAGGTCGGGATCCCTGGCATCGAGGTCGATGGCGCGGCTGAAGTCGGCCACGGCGCGCTCGGCCTCGCCACGTCGCCGAAACATTTCTCCGCGATTGGCGAGCGCATGCACATCGTTGGGATTGGCCTTGAGCAGGGCCGAGCAGCCGGCGAAGCGCCGCTCGTCGCTGCCTGCGCCATCGTCGGCGAAGCACCACTGGCGGGCCTGCGCGACGGATGGCGATCGCGCGTTGGCGGGGTCCGGTAGCGCGAGCAGGGCCATCGTCAGGACGATTGCGGACAGCTTGAGGAAAATCCCTGACGTTTCATCGTGTTTCATTGTTTCCTGCGTCGAAACCATTGCGCCTCTAGCGTGTTTGTGATCGAAGGACGCGACTTGGTTCGAACCGAATGCACCACCGCCCAGACCAAGAAGGCGGGACCAACCAGATAGCTCAAAGCCTTGTCCGATACGCCCTATCCGATCGACCTCGACAGCATCCGCGGCGCGTTTCCGCCTGGCATCGAGGCGCCGCCGCTGCTGGTCGACTTTGCGGCCTGGCTCAAAGGGCGTCCCTGGGGCAGCGTCGGCTGCTTCTCGCTGCAGGGCCAATTCTCGGATTCCGCGCCGATCGTCGACGGCAGTCCCTTGCGCGAAAGGTTTTCGCTGTTCATGCGGCTGCCGGACGGCTCGGCCGTCGGCGGCTGGTATGGCGCCGGCCTTGACCGTGACAACCCGCCGATCGTCGGACTGGGATCCGAGGGCGATTACGAATTGCTGGCGCCAAGCCTCGACGGGCTGCTTGCCAAGCTGACGTCGCAAGCTTTCGACAAGGCCTGGGGCGATCTCAAGCCGCACGACGAGGTCGAGTGCCAGACCGTCGAGCTGGCGCAATGGCTCGCCGAACGGCCGACGGGCGAGGCGGCTGCGCCGGACGAGGATGCATCGGAGCTGCCCGACTTCCGCGGCTTCATGGAAAAATGGAGCCGGGACCGCGAGGATTATTGGGCTAACCATCGCATGATGGCCGAACTCGGCTGGCGGCTGGCTGCCCATCTGCCCAAGGGCAAGAATGCCTGGGATAATACGCGTTTCGAGGTCGCGATCGTCGGCAAGCAATACCAGGCGCGAATCCTCAAGCAGGGGCCGCAGCCGTTCGAGGAAGCCGCATCGATCGAATCTCTGCTGCGCGAGCTGCGCGAACAGACGTGGAAGGCTCAGCCTGAGCTCGGGTTATGGTATGCGATGAGGTTCGGACTCTACGCCGATGGTCGCGTCATGCCGAGCTTCGAATACGATGCGCGCCCGACCATCGACGGCGAACCGGCCATGCTTGTCGAAGCCAGGGCCGATCTCGCCCGCGCCCCGCGCCCGGAGCGCTGGGTGCCGAAATGGCTGGCAGAAGCCTGAAGCCTGAAACCCTGCGCTGCGTCCGTCCAGCCGGTGCGCCGAAAACTTCTGCTATCGTTCCATCTTGACCGCGCGGGAACGGCACCCTTCGATCCCGATTGCGATCCCCCTTGACTTAGAGTGCGCTCGAAGGGGTATCTGTACGTGCGTCAGTACGAGAACGGGCACACATGAAGATCGGCGACCTCGCAAAGCGAACCGGCTTGTCGGCTCACACGTTGCGCTATTACGAGCGCATCGGGCTGCTGCCATACGCAGACCGGGATCGTTCCGGCCAGCGTGACTTTGACGCGTCGATCCTCACATGGATCACATTCATCGGTCGGCTCAAGACCACGGGAATGCCGATCCGGGACATGTTGCGCTATGCGGCGCTTCGTGATGAAGGCGAAGCCACCGGTGCAGCCCGACGGCAGATGCTGGAAATCCACCGGGAACGGGTTCGCACGCAGCTTGCCGAACTCAGGGAATGCCTGCTCGTCCTTGATACCAAGATCGCCGGCTATGCCAGCGATAAACAGAGGACGAAGCAAAATGACGCACGCCCAAGAAGCCGAAAGCCGCTTCGATCGCGGCCAGCGGGCCCTGTCGCGCATTGACGGCAGAGCCGGCGAGAAGGTGGTCGCCTCACTCGCCGACATCGCTCCGGATTTCGCACGATACGTGATCGAGTTTCCCTTCGGCGACATTTACAGCCGCCCGGACCTCGGCCTGCGCGATCGGGAGATCGCAACGATCGCCGCGCTGACGGCGCTCGGAAATGCCGCGCCTCAGCTCAAAGTGCACATCGAGGCGGGCCTGAACGTCGGGCTGTCTCGCGACGAGATCGTGGAGATCATCATGCAGATGGCCGTCTATGCGGGCTTCCCGGCGGCCGTGAACGGGCTGTTCGCAGCCAAGGAGGTGTTTTCCGCGCGTGAGGCCTGACTGCATCCCTATCGTCATTGCGAGCGTAGCGAAGCAATCCAGACTGTTTCCGCGGAGGGATTCTGGATTGCTTCGCTGCGCTCGCAATGACGGAAGAGTCAGAACCCCGCGACGCTGCCGTGCAAGTCGTACTGATCCGCCCGCTCGATTTTCGCGGTGACGATCTCGCCGACACGGAGCGGGCGGCGGCTGGAGAGATACACCGCACCGTCGATCTCCGGCGCATCGGCCTTGGAGCGGCCTTTCGCCACGGTCGGGCCGACCTCGTCGATGATGATCTGCTGGCGCGTGCCGACCTTGCGCTTCAGCCGGCGCGCCGAGATCTTCTGCTGCCGGGCCATCAGCGCGTTGTAGCGCTCCTGCTTGACCTCTTCGGGGACGGGATTCTCGATCGCGTTCGAAGTGGCGCCGGCGACCGGCTCGTATTTGAAGCAGCCAACGCGGTCGATCTCGGCCTCATCGAGCCAGTCGAGCAAGTAGGTGAAGTCGGCATCGGTCTCGCCGGGGAAGCCAACGATGAAGGTCGAGCGCAAGGCGAGATCGGGACATTCCTCGCGCCAGCGCTTGATCCGCGCCAGCGTCTTGTCCTGCGCGGCCGGACGCTTCATCGCCTTCAGCACCTCGGGGCTCGCATGCTGGAACGGGATGTCGAGATAGGGCAGCACCTTGCCCTCGTTCATCAGCGCGATGACCTCGTCGACATGCGGGTAGGGGTAGACATATTGCAGCCGGACCCAGGCACCCAACTCGCCGAGCTCGCGCGCAAGATCGAGGAATTTGGCGCGGACCTGGCGGTCCTTCCACGGGCTCTCGGCATATTTCAAATCGACGCCATAGGCCGAAGTGTCCTGCGAGATCACCAGGAGCTCCTTGACGCCGGCGCCGACCAGGCGCTCGGCCTCGCGCAGCACGTCGTTGGCGGGGCGCGAGACCAGGTCGCCGCGCAGCTTCGGGATGATGCAGAAGGTGCAGCGATTGTTGCAGCCCTCGGAGATCTTCAGGTACGCGTAGTGGCGCGGCGTCAGCTTGATGCCCTGCGGCGGCACCAGGTCGAGATGCGGATTGTGCGCCGGCGGCAGCGCACGGTGCACGGCATCGAGCACGCTCTCGTATTGCTGCGGGCCGGTGATGGAGAGCACGCCCGGATAGGCCTGCTCGATCGCTTCCGGTTCCGCGCCCATGCAGCCTGTCACGATCACCCTGCCGTTCTCGGCCATGGCCTCGCCGATCGCCGAGAGGGATTCGTGCTTGGCGCTGTCGAGGAAGCCGCAGGTGTTGACGATGACGATGTCCGCTCCGTCATGCTTGCGGGCGAGCTCGTAGCCCTCCGCGCGCAGGCGCGTGATGATGCGCTCGGAATCCACCAAGGCCTTGGGGCAGCCGAGTGACGTGAATGAAATGCGCGGCGCTCTGTCCATGTAATCGCCTGGAGCCTATCTGAATTGTCCGGATTTGCGATCCAAGTAATTGAACCGATGGCGAAACTCAATAACTAACGTATGCGGCGCGATGCTAAAGCAGTACTCGCACGTATTTGGCGTGATCGGCCAATCACCAGGGAAGGTATGGACTGACCGAGGGTTCCTTAGCCTGGAAGCTCATTCGGATCGAGCGAGTGGAGGATCCGATGTGAATTGCTCGGTCATGCCCGTTTTGGTTGTTATTCGGTTTCTTGCTTGATTTCACGGAGCTTAACCACGATGCGCCGCTTCATCCTCGGCATGGTTTTCGTTACCGTTTCCTATGGCGCGATGTTCCCGGCGCGAGCTGAAGTCGACAAGTTCATCCATGTCTGCGATCGGCAGGAACGATTGTGTCCGGAATTCAGGCCACGCGTGAAGGTCCCCGATGGGTGGAGGAGGGACGAGGCCGCGAGCCTCAAGTACGGCGCCTCGATGTTCGTGCCCAACGGGAAGACTTTCGGGAAGGCCGAAGTGATCATCTATGCCGAAGGCCGCTACAACAAGGAGCAGACCGAATTGGTTCAATGGGTCGCAACGAGCGATAAGGATTGGGCGACGACATCCGGCAAGAATGCCAAGATCGCCACGCTTCCGTCGGTCAACCCCAAGGTCATCATCAACCGCTACGACAATCCGTCCCTGAAGGACCAGCCGGTTGAAGTGATCGCGCATTACGCCGATCTCGACCAGGACGGCAATTCCTACGTCGTGCGGCTAGCGGTCTCCGGCCGCAACGAGACGGCGGTGCTGGCCGCCGTGCCAGTTATCGAAAAGATGATCGCTGGCGCGAAGATTCCGTGAGAGCGTAAGTTCTGCTGCGCAGCCGAAAGCTGACCCTGCGCGAGCGTTTACTCGCGAGTGGGCGGCTCCAAAGCTCAGGCGCACCCGAGCGACACGAAGCTGACCTTGGGCGCAGCCGTCTGATCCATATCTGATCTGCCTGATTGACCGGCCTGTGCTAGTTCCAGTTGCCCATAATTACAACCCTTTGCATGGTTCGCGGGCGTGCTATGGATGAATCACCTGCCGCGAGTGAGCCATGAGCGCCGAACAGTCGCCCAAAATCGTGATCGTCGACGAAAGCCCGATCCGGGCCGCGATCCTGGAGGAGGGGTTGCGCGAAGCCGGATTCACCCAGGTCGTCCATATCAGCGAGATGCAGAGCCTCTTGGCCCGCATTTATGCGGCGGACCCCGACATCATCGTGATCGATCTCGAAAACCCCAGCCGCGACGTGCTGGAGGCGATGTTCCAGGTCAGCCGCGCGGTGAAGCGGCCGGTCGCGATGTTCGTCGACCAGAGCGATTCAGCCTCGATCCAGGCCTCGGTCGAGGCGGGGGTGTCGGCCTATATCGTCGACGGGCTGAAGAAGGAGCGCATCAAGCCGATCCTCGACCTCTGCGTGTCCCGCTTCAACGCCTTCGCCAAGCTCCAGGAGGAGCTGGAGCGCACCAAGTCGCAACTCGAGGACCGCAAGATCATCGAGCGCGCCAAGGGCATCCTGATGAAGGTGAAGGGCCTG
Organism: Bradyrhizobium sp. CCBAU 11357; assembly: GCF_028128865.1. Lineage (NCBI taxonomy): Bacteria > Pseudomonadati > Pseudomonadota > Alphaproteobacteria > Hyphomicrobiales > Nitrobacteraceae > Bradyrhizobium > Bradyrhizobium sp. CCBAU 11357. The sequence continues at coordinate 250,650 of NZ_LBJW01000106.1, forward strand.
ACCGAGGACGAGGCCTATGTGCTGCTGCGTTCCACCGCGATGCGCGAGAAGAAGAAAATCGGCGAGATCGCGCAGTCGATCATCACCGCGTCGGAGATGCTGAAATGACTGCTACCCTCCGCATCGGGTTCATTCCGCTGGTCGATGCTGCCGCGCTGATCGTCGCCGTCGACAAGGGATTTGCCGCCACTGAAGGGCTCGATGTCGAGCTCGTGCGCGAAGTCTCCTGGTCGAACGTCCGCGACAAGCTCAATATCGGCCTGTTCGACGCTGCGCATCTGCTGGCGCCCGTCGCGATCGCGTCCTCGCTCGGGCTCGGTCACGTCAAGGTGCCGATCGCCGCGCCCTTCAATCTCGGCATCAACGGCAACGCCATCACGGTGTCGCCGGCGCTTCATGCCGCGCTGATGGAGGAGATCGACGGCGACCGTTTCGATCCGATGGCGACGGCGAAAGCGTTGGCGAAGGTCGTTGCCGTCAGGCGCAAGGCCGGTGCGGAGCCGCTGACCTTCGGCATGACCTTTCCGTTCTCGACCCACAATTATCAATTGCGGTTCTGGATGGCCGCGGCGGGCGTCGATCCCGACGAGGATGTGCGCCTCGTGGTGCTGCCGCCGCCCTATATGGTCGACAGTCTCAAGAACGGCCATGTCGATGCGTTCTGCGTCGGCGCGCCCTGGAACTCGGTCGCGGTCGATCTCGGCATCGGCCACATCCTGCACTTCGTCTCCGACATCCTGGTCCGGGCAGCGGAGAAGGTGCTGGCGGTCCGCCAGACTTGGGCCGACAAGAACCCGGAGGTGGTCGCAGCCTTGGTGCGGGCCGCCGTGAAAGCCGCCGAGTTCATCGAGCATCCCGAGAACCGGACCGAGGCGGCGCAAATCCTGGCGCAGCCGGAACGGATCGGCGTCGACGCCGAGGTCATCCAGCGCACTCTCACCGGGCGCCTGAAGATCTCGCCCGATGGCACCTTCCGCGAAAGCAGCCGCTACCTGCTGGTCGGACGCGAAGGGGCAGGGCGGCCCGATCCGGTCCAGGCCGCCTGGCTCTATGCGCAGATGGTGCGCTGGGGCCAAACGGCGCTCACTCCCGACGGCGTCAAGACGGCGATGGCGGTGTTCAGGCCCGATCTCTACGACGCGGCGCTCGGCAACAAGGCGCCGGCCGAGGCTCCCGCAGCGTTCGGCGCCTTCGCCGGGCCGACTTTCGACCCGGCCGATATCCGCGGACATCTCGAGGCCTTCGGGGTCGGACGCTGGAAAGCCTGATTCGAAATTGCTTCGGTTTTGAGCATGTGAGTTGGTTGGCTAATGTTTGAGCTGAATGCTCGAATTTCGGGTGAGTTCCCGCGCCGGCATTTGTCATCCCTCGTTATAACCATCTGAAAATTCATGATTTTCGATTTGCGCCAAGCTGGCACGCAACTTGAATGTTGCGCTGCGGCCAGCTTGTCATAGGTGCCTGCTGAGCCAAGTCCCGCAGCAACGAAGCTGATCGGACCGTGGGTGACGATGCCGGCTCCTGAGCCAGCCAGACGTTCCTCGCGGGTCGCGCAATCCGTCGAAGCCACCGAGGGTGGCCGCAGGAGCTTCGTTACCGACCATGAAAATCGATACGCTCTCAGTCGACTTTACCGACGAGCAGAAACGCTATCTCGAAGGCTTCACGACCGGCCTGCAGATCAGCCGCGTCGGCCGCGGCCTTGGCGTCGGCAGCGGCAAGGCGAATGCCGAGCCTGTTGGTCCCGATGCCGCGCACCTCAAGGCGCAGGACAAGGTCATCGCGTCGGGCAAGAAGCTCGCCGACCAGGAGAAGTTCAAGCGCGACGAGCATCCCTTCGACGCCTATCCGCGGCTGCGCCAGCAGGCCCTCGACAACACCCCGCCGAGCCCGGCGGACAATTTCCGCTGGCGCTATTACGGCATCTTCTACGTCGCCCCGACGCAGGACTCCTACATGTGCCGCCTGCGCATCCCGAACGGCATCATGAAGCATTGGCAGCTGTCGGGCCTTGCCGATCTCGCCGCCGAGCTCTGCGGTCCCTACAGCCACGTCACCACGCGCGCCAATCTCCAGCTGCGCGAGATCCCGCCGAAGCACGCGGTCAGAATGATCGAGGGCATCCAGGACCTCGGCCTGTGCTCGCGCGGCTCCGGCGCCGACAACATCCGCAACGTGACGGGAACGCCGACCGCCGGCATCGATCCGCAGGAGATCATCGACACGCGGCCCTATGCGCGCGAGTGGCACTATCACATCCTCAACGACCGCTCGCTCTACGGCCTGCCGCGCAAATTCAACGTCGCCTTCGACGGCGCCGGCAGGATCGCGGTGCTGGAAGAGACCAACGATATCGCCTTCACGGCCTATGAGGTGAAGGACGGCTTCGGCGTCGAGCCGGGCGTCTGGTTCCGGCTCGGCCTGGGCGGCATCACCGGCCACAAGGATTTTGCGAAATATTCCGGCATCATCGTCAGGCCGGAGCAGGCGACCGCAATTGCCGACGCCATCGTGCGCGTGTTCATCGAGCATGGCGACCGCACCAACCGCAACAAGGCGCGGCTGAAATACGTGCTCGACGCGATGGGCCATGACGGCTTTCTCAAGCTGGTCGAGGAGCGGTTGAAGACGCCGTTCACGCGCGTGCCGGAAGAGGCGTTTGCACCGCGCCCCGCTGCGGACCGCATGGCCCATATCGGCGTGCACAAGCAGAAGCAGGACGGCCTCAACTGGATCGGCGTATCGCTGACGCTCGGCAAGCTCAGCTCCGATCAGATGCGGGGCCTCGCCAAGGTCGCGCAGGATCTCGGTGACGGCGAGATCCGGCTCACGGTCTGGCAGAACCTCTTGATATCAGGCGTGCGCGACGAGAATGTCGAGCTCGCCATTGCCGCCATCAAGCAGATCGGGCTCGCGGTCGAGGCCTCGCACATCCGCGCCGGCCTGATTGCGTGCACCGGCAATGCCGGCTGCCGTTTCGCGGCGTCCAACACCAAGCGTAATGCCGCCGAGATCGGTGATTGGTGCGAGCCGCGCGTCGCCATGGACAAACCGGTCAATATCCATTTGACCGGATGCCATCATTCCTGCGCGCAGCACTACATCAGCGACATCGGACTGATTGGCGCACGCGTGCCGGTCGGCGAGGAAGACACGGTCGAGGGCTATCATCTCTTCACCGGCGGCGGGTTCGGCCCCGACGCCGACGTCGGGCAGGAGGTCTATCACGACCTCAAGGCCGAGGACGCGCCGAAGACGGTCGAGGCGCTGCTCAAGGCCTATCTCGCCCATCGCGCCTCGCCCGATGAAAGCTTCCTCGCCTTTGCGCGCCGCCACGACGGCGAAACGCTGCGCAAGCTTGCCGATGCACAGGTGTCTGCATGAACCAGATCACGCCTCCTCCGAAACTCGACATCATTCCCGCCAGCGCGCCGTTCTCCGACGCGCAGCGCTCCTGGCTGAACGGCTTCTTTGCCGGACTGCTCTCGCCTGATGTCGCGACGCCGCTGTCGGCAGAGCAGGGCGCCGCGGTCATGCCGGCCGGCGACGGCGACGACGGCGAAGCGCCGTGGCACGACCAGACCATGCCGATCGCCGAGCGGATGAAGCTTGCCGAAGGCCGTCCCCTGCGCCGCAAGATGATGGCGGCGATGGCACAGCAGGATTGCGGCCAGTGCGGCTACAATTGCCAGGATTATTCGGAGGCGATCGCGAGCCGCAGCGAAGCGCGGCTCAATCTCTGCGTCCCCGGCGGCAAGGAAACCGCGCGGATGCTGAAGTCGCTGTACGAGGAGCTCGACAAGGCGCCTGCGGCCAAAACCGCCGACAAGCCCGACGCTCCGGCGCCGGCCGTGACCGTGACGATCGCCGAGCCCGGCCGCTCGCGCGACAATCCGATCCAGGCGACCTTCCTGTCGCGCCGCCTTCTCAACAAGGGCAAGTCGGAGAAGGAAACCTATCACATCGAGTTCGATCTCTCCGAGAGCAAGCTCGACTATGTCGTCGGTGATTCCTTCGGCGTGTTCCCGCGCAACGACGTCGGCCTCGTCGACCAGGTCATCGCGCTGCTCGGTGCCTCCCACACGACCAAAGTCAACGGCAAGACGCTGCGCGAGGTGCTGATCGACGACGTCTCGCTGTCGCCGGCGCCCGACTCCCTGTTCGAGCTGATCTCCTTCATCACCGGCGGCGCGGCCCGCGAGAAGGCGCGGGCGCTGGCGCAAGGCGAGGATCCCGATGGCGATTCCGCGACCCTCGACGTGATGGCGGCGCTGCAGAAGTTTTCCGGCACGCGGCCGCATCCCGAGGCCTTCGTCGAGGCGCTGGAGCCGCTGCAGCCGCGGCTCTACTCGATCTCGTCCTCGCACAATGCGACGCCGGGAAAGCTGTCACTCACGGTGGACTCGGTGCGCTACGTCATCGGCAAGCGCAAGCGGCTCGGCGTCGCCTCGACCTTCCTCGGCGAGCGGATCAACGAGGGCGAGAAGCTCAAGGTCTATGTGCAGAAGGCGCACAATTTCGGCCTGCCGCAGGATCCGAAGACGCCGATCATCATGGTCGGTCCCGGCACGGGCATCGCGCCGTTCCGCGCCTTCCTGTTCGACCGCAAGGCGACCGGCGCGCCCGGCAAGAACTGGCTGTTCTTCGGCCACCAGCGCAGCGATTGCGACTTCTTCTACCAGGACGAGCTCAATGCGATGAAGACCTCGGGTCTGCTGACGCGACTGTCGCTGGCCTGGTCGCGCGACGGCGAGAAGAAGTTCTACGTCCAGGACCGCATGCGCGAAGTCGGTCGCGAATTGTGGACCTGGCTCGCCGAGGGCGCACATCTCTACATCTGCGGCGATGCCAAGCGCATGGCCAAGGACGTCGAGCGCGCGCTGGTCGACATCGTCGCCCAGTTCGGGGCACGTTCGACCGACGAGGCCGTCAGCTTCGTCGCCGAGCTCAAGAAGACCGGCCGCTTCCAGGCTGACGTGTACTGAGCTTCAGCTAGACCGGGACGAGGAAATTCGTTTCGATTTGCTCGGTTCTGTAGGGTGGGCAAAGGCGCGCCCTTCGCGCGCCGTGCCCACCGTTATTAAGGGTGGGCACTCTTCGCTTTGCCCACCCTACGAGAGCTGTCATCCCGACGTCATCCGAGCCGGTTCCAACTGGCTCGGATTTGAACGAATAGGATTCTCGGAACCAGCACCCAAAGAGAATTTGCATCTGCGATGTGGCGCCGTCAGAGAAGGCGCATCGCTATTTCTGCCACCATCTTGCCTCCCGCCCTGGTTGATCCTTCATACTCCCGCAAATGGGGCGTTGGAGATCGACCATGCGCGAACTATCGGCGGAAGCCAGGCTGCACTTCTACGCGCGCTCGCTCTCGCGCCGGACCGGGGCGAGCATGCACCACGTTGCGATGTACAGCGCGTTTGCGGTGATCGCAGCGATTGTGTTCGGGACGCTCTCGGTGCATCCGTTTTGAAGGTCTCGTAGGGTGGGCAAAGGCGCGTAGCGCCGTGCCCACCCTCTCTTCCTATCGTGACAGGTGGTGGGCACGCTTCGCTTTGCCCACCCTACAGTACCTACGGCACCTTTCGTGCCTCACGCGCCACTCTTGAACGGCGCCACCTCGATCCCCGCAGCCTTCAACGCCTGACGCAACGTCCGCGCGATCTCGACCGCGCCGGGCGTATCGCCGTGGATGCAGACCGTATCCGTGCGCATCTTGATGACCTTGCCGGTTACCGACACCACCGCGCCGTCCTGCACCATGCGCACCACGCGATCGGCGATCGCCTTGGCGTCATGCAGCACCGCGCCGGGCTTCTTGCGCGAGACCAGGTTGCCGTCGTCCTCATAGGCGCGATCGGCGAACACCTCGTGCACCATCGGCAGGTTGGCCTCTTCGCCCGCCTTCACCAGCTTCGAATTGGCGAGCACGACGAAGATCAGGCTGGGATCCACCGCCTTGATGCCGGCGGCGATCGCCTTCGCCGTCATGTCGTCCTCGCAGGCGACGTTGGAGAGCGCGCCGTGCGCCTTCACATGGGTGACCTTGTGGCCGGCCGCGGTCGCGATCGCCTGCAAAGCGCCGATCTGGTAGGCGACGAGGTTCTCGATCTCGGAGGCCTTGAGCCCCGCGATCGGATGGCGGCCGAAGCCGTGCAGGTCGCGATAGCCGGGATGCGCGCCGACCGAGACGCCGCGCGCCTTCGCCAGCTCCACCGTCCGGCGCATGATGTCGGGGTCGCCGGCATGGAAGCCGCAGGCGACGTTGACCGAGCTTGCCAGCTCGATCATGGCGGCGTCGTTGCCCATCTCCCACGCGCCAAAACCTTCGCCGAGGTCGCAATTCAGATCGACTGTTTTCATGGGTTGCTCTCCGCCTCTGGTCTTGTTGTCGCTTACGGCTCCGCCGTGACCTGCCAGGTCCCGGCATCGACCGCGCTGACCGCATAGCCGGCCACGTTAGCATCGCTGAGCGCCTCGATGTTGAGCGCGACGGTGTCGGAGGAGCGCAGGCGATCGGGCAGGCTGCGGATCGCTTGCGCGAACTTGCGCGCCTCGTCCTGCGCTTCGGCCATGCTGACCGCCTCGAAGCGGAGCGCGGTTCCTGCCGAGGTCTGGGCGAGGCGGCCGATGTCGGCCGTGATCACGGTGGCGATCTTCGGATAGCCGCCGGAGGTGCCGCGATCCATCATCAGCGCGATCGGCGCGCCGTTGCCGGGCACCTGGATGCTGCCGTTCACCGTGCCGTCGGAGACGATGTTGTGGCCATGCAGATGCTTGATCGCGGGGCCCTCGAGCCGGTAGCCCATACGGTCTGAGGTCGCCGAGATCTTCCACTCACTACTTAAGAACAGCGCCTTGTTGGCGTCGTCGAACTCGTCGTCCTGAGGACCCAGCAGCACGCGGATCGGACCTGTCGCCGGCCTCGGCAGCTCGAGGCGCAGCTCCGGTGCACCGCTCGCGGCATCGACAGTGAACTCGTCACCGGCCTGGAGTGGGCGTGGATAGGGGCTGCCGAGGCCGGCGCGGGCGTTCACCGCGAGGCTGCCGAACACCTTCTCGCCCTTGATGGCGCCTTCGATCGCGAGATAGGTGAAGGCGCCGCCGCGGGCGAAGCCGAGCGTCAGCGTCTGGCCGTCCTTCAGCGTCACCGAGGTGTCCATCGCGACCGGGCTGCCGGCGACGTCCGCATTGCGCGGCGCGCCTGATATCGCCAAGCGCACGGCGCCGTCGCGGGCGGTGAAGGAGGCGCCGAACGGGCCGATCTCGATTGCGGCCGCGAACGGCTCGTTGCCGACCAGCGTGTTCGCCGCCGCAAGCGACAGCCGGTCCATCGCCCCGCTCACCGTCAAGCCATAGCGCTGCGCGCCGTGGCGGCCGCCGTCCTGGACCGAGCTGGCAGGGCCGATGCTGGCAACGACGAGCCGGCTCATGCGTCCACCTGCTCGGCGACGATCTCGCCGGCTTCCGCGGCGCGGTCCATGTCCTCGAATGTCTTGTGGTCGATGGCGTAGAACGTCACGCGGTCGCCGGGCTCGGTGAGGAAGGTCGGATTGCGGTGGAGCTGATAGGTGCGCACCGGGGTGCGGCCGAGCAAGTGCCAGCCGCTCGGGGCGGCGAGGCACTGGATGCCGGCCTGGATGCCGCCGATCGAGATCGTGCCGGCCGGCGTCAGCAGCCGCGGCGATTGCCGCCGCGACATGTGCAGGAATTTGTCGAGGCCGCTGAGATAGGACCAGCCCGGCGTGAAGCCGATCATGGCGACCTTGTAATCGCCGCCCGAATGCCTGATGACGATGTCGTCCGGCGTGGTGCCCAGCGTCTTGGCGACGTCCTCGAGGTCGATGCCGTGCTCGCCGCCATAGGCGACGGGAACGCGCCAGCGCCGCGCTTTGGTGACCGGCGGCAGCGGCCGGGTGGCGATGGGGAGGATCTTTTCGCCGAGCGCATCGAAGCCGATCTTGCCGGGATCGTAGTGGACCAGCAGCGAGCGGTAGGTCGGCACGCTCTCGGTGATGCCGTCGATGGGCGCCGCGGCAAGAGCCTTGTCGAGCGCCAGCACGCGCTGGTTGGCATCATCGTCGATGGTGCGGCTGAACTCGACCGTGACGGCACTGTCGCCACTGGGCAGGAGGCGGGGCGGGGGAAGCGTCGCGGCCATTGAGCTGTCAGAGCGCTGTCGAAATCGGGCTTCTCAGGAATGCGGGCTCGACCTTGAGTTCCGCTTGTCCCTGCTTCGCGTAAATGTGCCCGCAAGTCCAATAAATTAATCCAAGGGCGCGCGATAAACCCTTGTTATCGCGTCGCATAACAGCTCGGCGGCCCTGCGCAATTGCTAGCCACTTGGCCCTTGACGCAAAGCTCGCGGCTCGCAAGATGCGCGCGTTCTTTCCCGCACCTCGGAGCTCGTTCTCGTCCATGTCGCTGTCCCCCGAAGCCCGCAAGACCCTCGCCGGCATCACCACCGCCACCATCACCACGGTCCTGCTGAAGAAGGGCCTGCGCAATGTGTGGATGCGCGGCGCGCGTCCGCTGCGCCCCGGTTTGCCGCGGCTGGTGGGACCGGCCTTCACGCTGCGCTTCGTGCCGGCGCGCGAGGATCTGGCGACGCCGGAATCCTGGTCGTCGCCAATCTCGACCCGCACCGCGATCGAGGCGATGCCGGAAGGCTGCATCGCCGTGGTCGATGCCATGGGCATCACCGACGCCGGCATCTTCGGCGACATTCTCTGCGCCCGCATGATGAAGCGCGGCGTCACTGCGCTCGTCACCGACGGCGTGGTACGTGACGTCGAGGGCGTGCTCGGCACCAATTTGCCGGTGTGGTGCGACGGCTATGCCGCGCCACCGTCGGTTGCGGGCCTCACCTTCGTCGGCTGGGGCGAGCCGATCGGCTGCGGCGGCGTTGCCGTTTTTCCGAACGACATCGTGGTCGCCGACCAGGACGGCTGCGTGCTGATCCCGCAGGCGATGCTCGAACACGTCCTCAATGAGGGCGTCGAGCAGGAGCGGATGGAAGCCTGGATCGTGAATGAGGTGAACAACGGCGCGGTGCTGCCCGGCCTCTATCCCATGAACGCCGAAACCAAGGCGCGCTACGCCGCGAGCAAGAAGTAACGGACAAGGAAACGAGGACTCTCATGGACATCACGCTCGCCGGCACGCGGCCGACCCGCCGCGCGCCGAAGGAAAACTTCACCGGCACCGTGTGGCAGGACCCCATCAACATGGCCCCGGCGCCTGCGCGGCTGAACGTCTCACGCGTCGCATTCGAGCCGGGTGCGCGCACCAACTGGCACCACCATCCGCTCGGCCAGACGCTCTACGTCATCTCGGGCGTCGGCCGCGTTCAGACCAAGGGCGGCCCGGTCCAGGAAATCCGTCCCGGCGACACCGTCTGGATTCCGCCGGGTGAAGTGCACTGGCACGGCGCCTCGCCGACCAACGGCATGTGCCACATCGCCATGCAGGAAGCGCTCGACGGCGTCTACTCGACCTGGCTGGAGCCGGTCACGGACGCAGAGTACGGCGCGGCTATCGGCTGACGCTCTCATGCCCAGGACAAGACGCATCGCCTTAAGGCGATGCGTCGCCGAGCCGGGGCCCAGAGCCTCTGGACACTGAATTGCTGGGTCCCGGCTCTGCGCGGCAACGCCATAAGCGCGTTTACGCGCGTCTTCGACGCGCTATGCGCGTTGCCGCTTGTCCGGGACACGGCACCTACATGCGCTCCGCCGTCCAGGTGCCCGTGCACATCGCGCCGCGCCAGGTGCCCGAGCCGGACGCGCCGCTGAGTCGGCCGAAGACGACGGCGCGCTTGATGCCGGTGCTCAAGGTGACGTTGACGTTGCCGGCCTCGGCGACCCGGCCCGACGCCGACACTGCGGCGCTGCTCGATGCGATCTGACCGTTGTTGATCCCGATCGCGACCGTCGCGCCGTTGCCGCAAGCCTGGCTCGATGAGACAATGCGGACATTCCATGCGCCGTCGAAGCTGCTCGTCGCAGCGCCTGCCTGTGTGAACGGGAAGACGATGGCGACAATGGTAGCGAAAAGGCCCTTGCGAAATCCCGTCATGACACGCCCCTGCGATTGATGATGCGGGGATCGTGACATCGACGAGGAACCGGCGATGTGAGGGCTGTCACGCGAGCAGCAGGCTGTGTGAGATAGCGCACGTCGCCGCGGACAAAGCAAAGATGGGAGCGGGAAGTTTCGCGATGATGGGAATCGCTCTTCTTTCCGCCTTTATGCGCCCGCAACAACCGCGTCCGCAACCGATGTTAGTTGCAGTTCCGCGCGGTGGCGCTCCGGGAATGCTACCGATGCCTGGACCGGGAATGCCGCCATTCCCTGGACCGCTCGCATATCCGGGCCGTCCTTATGCGGCTCCGATGCGTGGATATTATGGAATGCATCCGGGCGGCGGTCCTGGTTTTCAACAGTATGGTGCTATGCCTGGAGGCATCGGGCCCGGATCGCGGGCCCCTTTTTTTGGTCGGCGCGCCGGAGCCGAACTCAGTTCACCCGCGTCCAGGTCTGGCCGCCGCAGAACATGCCGCCGAAGGCGCAGCCCTGAACGCGTAGCCGGTCGGTGCCCTTCATGGCAATCGTCGAATCGTAGGTCGAGCCTGAGTTGGGATCGAGGATACGTCCGGACCATTTCTGGTCCTTGCCGGGCTTCATGTTGATCAGCACCTGCTCGCCGTTCTGGTTCGACTTGCTGTCGACCGAATAGCCGCAGAGGTTGGTGCCGCATTGCTCGATGCGGACCTTGCCTTCCTTCTCCTCGGTAAGCCACATGCCGACCGGCGAATTGAGGTCGCGCGTGGGGGCAGCCGCCGGAGCAGGGGGCGCGACGGCAGCCTGAACGG